>JAFTMM010000065.1 GCA_017452405.1 Clostridia bacterium
AGAAAAACAAATAGGAGAAAAATAAAAATGAGTGACTTTAGAGCGACATTGGAAACTTTTAAGGATATTAAAGAAATAAAAGATTTGTTAGATGATGTTGATAAGCTTCGCGCACTTTATTATTACAATAGATTTGAAGAGATGAAAAGGCATATATTCGACTTGACTAACAAGTATTTTATAGAGAGAGTTCTATGGAATACTGCGAATAGAAACAATATGCCAGCAGAAGATGATTACCGGCAACAATTTATAAATGCTGAAAACTTTTTAATTATACAAGGATTTAAGAAACTGAACGAATTGCGTAAAGATTGGCGTAAAGCTTTAACCGAAGATGAAATCACCTTAATCGAATCAATTATTAAATCTATGGAGTAAAATGTCAAAATTTTTAAACTTTTTAGAGTTTTCTGTACTAATAATCAAAAAAGGTCAATAAGAGTAAAACGACTTGACAAAAACCTTTTATAATGTTATACTCTCATAATAGTCGGCGAAAACTAATTTTTAGCAAGTAGACGAATATAAATAATCCGAGAGGATAAAATATGGATTATCGCAAGACCGTTTATGAAATCGAGGAAAAGTATCTTTCTCCTTACGCCTCCAGGTCGGCAGACAGCAAGGGACGTCAGTTTCCCATATCACCCTGCTACGTTAGGACGGAGTTTCAGCGTGATCGTGACAGAATAATCCATTCCAAGGCTTTCAGAAGGTTGAAGCATAAGACACAGGTATTTTTATCGCCTGAAGGCGATCACTACCGCACTCGTTTGACGCATACTCTTGAAGTTAGCCAGATTGCGCGCGTTATAGCGCGCGCTTTAAGGCTGAACGAGGATTTGACCGAAGCCATCAGTCTTGGACACGATCTCGGACATACACCCTTTGGCCACGCCGGAGAACGCGCGTTAGAAGCCAAAATGACGGATGAAGGCGGATTTAATCACGCGCTTCATTCTTTGCGTGTCGTTGACGTACTCGAAGGCGACGGAAAAGGAATGAATTTGACTTACGAAGTCCGCGACGGTATTAAGAATCATACTCGGCGCGGTACTCCGCATACTCTCGAAGGCAGAGTGGTTTGTCTAAGCGACCAGATAGCGTATCTCAATCACGACGTTGACGACGCAATCAGGGCAGGCGTTATTTCCGCAAAAGATCTTCCGGATTCCGTACAAAACTTGCTGGGCAAGACTCACGGCAAGCGTATCGATTCAATGATTTTGGATATCGTGTCGAACAGCAAGGATAAGGACTTCGTAGAGCCGAGTAAAGAATTCAAAAAAGTTATGGAAGAATTTCGCGCGTTTATGTTCGAAAGGGTATACGCCGAAAATCTTGCAAAGTCTGAAGAGCCGAAGGCTATGCTTATGATAGGAATTCTATTTGATTATTATCTTGAGCGCATGGATTTAATACCCGAATACATAAGAAAGCTGGATGCGAGTGATAAACAAAAAGTATGCGATTACATAGCAACCATGAGCGACAATTACGTCGTTAAAGTATTTGAAGATATTTATATTCCCAAGGGTTGGTCAAAATTATAGGTCAGGAAAATGGATTTCAGCGAGTTTTGCAGTCGGTTGCTGGATAAAACCGACATAGTTAAACTAATATCCCGTTATGCCACGCTCAGGCGCATGGGCAACAGCTATAAGGCTTGTTGTCCGTTTCATAACGAAAAAACGCCCTCTTTTTCCATTGATCCACACAAACAGCTTTATCATTGCTTCGGTTGCGGAAAGGGCGGAAATGCCATTACTTTCCTAAGCGAAATAGAGAGTATAGATAGATTTGACGCTATAAAACTCCTTGCTGACGAAGCGAATATGGAGCTTCCCGAATTTTCTGGCAAACGCGCTCCGAGCATAGACAAGCAACAACGCTTGCGCTATTACGAGCTTATGCGTGACGCGGCAAGACATTACCACGATAATTTAAAACTCCCAGAAGCAATCAAAGCGCGTGAATATATCGAAAAACGTAACTTACCATCCAATATAGTAACACGCTTTGGTTTGGGCTATTCGGTCGGTTACGACGAAATGATAAATTATCTCCGCAAAAAAGGTTATACTTTTAAAGAGATGAAAGCCGTAGGTTTAGTCGAGCAAAAAGCGGACAAGCATTACGACGTATTTCACGGCAGGCTGATTTTCCCGATTATTAATAACTTCGGACAAGTAGTAGCGTTCGGTGGACGCGTGCTGGAAAAGACTGATTACGCCAAATACCGCAACTCTTCGCAAACGGATATTTTCGATAAATCACGTACCGTATATGCATTAAATCTGCTGAAGAAAAAACGTCAAAGCGGACCAATCGAATACGTAGTTATGTGCGAAGGATATATGGACGTAATCGCGCTCCACAAAGCAGGCTTTGATACAGCCGTTGCGAGTATGGGTACGGCTTTGACGGCAAATCAGGCAAAGCAGATTAAAAACTACACGGATAAAGTTATTATAAGCTACGACGGCGACGGCGCAGGGCAAAAGGCTACCATAAGAGGGCTGGATATTTTGCGCGACAGCGGACTGACCGTCAAAGTGGCAAGCATGCCTGAGGGATTAGACCCCGACGACGTAATTAATAAAATGGGAGTGGACGCGTATAAGCGTATACTTGACGAGGCAGTGACGCTGACCGAGTATAAGCTCAGACTGCTTCGAAAAAAGTACAGTCTTTCCGACAGAGATGAAAAGACCAAGTACGCCACCGAGGCCGTAAGGGTGATTAAGAAGCTGGAAAATCCGGTTGAAATGGAAGAATATCTTACTATCGTTTCTAAAGAAACTGGTTATGATATGAATATTCTTCGCAAACAAGCGGAACTCGACGCGCCCGTGCAAAAGAGCTTTGAAGATAAAAAAGTAGAAAAAACAGAGGAGAAATCCGAAACGCATAAGACGGAAACGTTCTTGCTTGCTTCGCTTGTGAGCGGTAAAGGATACGTCAATCCGTCGCATTATGAGGAATTGTTCACGGACGGATACGGCAAGTATGTCGTGGAATCGGTTACCGAAAGCCGTCTGAAAGGACTGAAAGACGTAAGCGCAATGCTTTACTCCGACTTGCCGGACGAGATGCAGAGCTTGTTACCGCCTATTATTGATTTTGATTTTACGGGCTATGACAGCCGAGAAATGTACGAGGCGTGTGTAAATAAGCTGATGTGCGAAAAGCTGGAAAGGGAAAGCAACGAGCTTGCGCAAAAATA
>JAFTMM010000005.1 GCA_017452405.1 Clostridia bacterium
TTCACTCAGGATGACCTCTTGTCATCCTGAGTGAAACGAAGTGAAATCGAAGGATCTCATAGTGACTAAATCGGTATGGCACTTTAGACAAACGGTTGAGATACTTCGACTACGAGCTACGCTCTTCGCTCAGTATGACTTAAAAAGTTTCACTCTTTACTCTTTTTTTCCGTTTCTTTTAATTCTTTTACTTTCTTATCACGGCGCAGGTGATAAATCCAAATAATTATCGCTGCGGTGATTATAATGCCGTATCCGATATAACTAAATAATTCGGGGATTTCGTTTAAGAATATTACGCCGAGGATTGCCGTAAAGATCACGATTGAATAATCAAATACGGAGATTTCCTTTGCCGGCGCTTTGGAGTATGCGAGCGTGATAAATACCTGACCGCCTGCCGCCGATAATCCGGATAAAAGCAAGAACAGAAGTTGCCACCACTCCATAGGTTTATACCCCGCTATCAAGAAAGGCAGTAACACGAGCGAGGAAAACGCCGAGAAAAAGAAAATAACGAGATTGCGTGACGCGCCGTTCTGCGTTGCTTTGCGCACGAAAGCGTACGCCAGCCCTGCCATCATTCCGCCCACTAGACCACACAATGCAGGGATTACTTCCACGCCGAGAGTAGGACGGACTACGAACACCGAGCCTGCAAACGCCACGAGTACGGCTATCCACTCAATAAGCTTGGGTTTTTCTTTGAGCAGAAAAAAGGAAAATACTATCGCAAAGAAGGGCGAGAGTTTGTTAAGCATAGACGCGTCCGCAATGCCTATTCGGTCAATCGCGTAGAAGTTAAGAACCACACCCACGGTTCCCGCTACCGCGCGGATTATCAGCCACAACCAATTCCCTTTGACCGTTTTAAACTGCTTCGGATCTCGAAGAAGCAGGACGAGCGCTACGAGCGCCGCTACTGCGTTGCGGAAAAACGCTTTTTGCATGGTCGGCAAATCGCCCGACAGCTTTACGAACAAATTCATGAGGGCGAAGAAAAACGCCGAGATGATGATAAATATTACGCCTTGGTATCTGCTTTTCACTATTTCCGCCTACCCAATAATTTCTTCATCATTAATTATTCCCTTGATATTTATATTGTATTGCTATCCCCTCTTTTTTGTCAAGCATTCCTTATGCCTTTTTGCCTATTTTTGTGAATTTTAGAAAATATGTTCCAATGCTTGACTTTAAACGCGGGTTGCGGTATAATAGCATAGTAGAACAAAGGTTTGAACTATGAGCGTATTTTTGCATATAGATATGAATAATTTTTACGCAAGCGTGGAGTGCGCGGAAAGACCGTCGCTTCGTTCTTTACCCGTTGCCGTTGCCGGCGATCCGAAAAAGCGTCACGGCGTGGTACTTGCTAAGAACCAAATTGCGAAGAAGTACGGCGTTAAGACGGGAGATACGGTTTTGGAAGCGCAGATGAAAGCGCCGGGGATCGTGTTCGTACCACCGCAGTTCGATAAGTACGACAAGATTTCGCGCAAGATGTTCGGTATTTGCAATAAATACGCGTACAGAGTCGAGCCGTTCGGTCCGGACGAGTGCTGGCTGGACTGCACCGAAACGGAAAAAATGTTCGGTGGCGGTGAGAGCATAGCGGACGAGCTTCGGGAAAGAGTTAAGCGCGAACTGGGCATTACTGCGAGTGTGGGCGTGAGCTTTACCAAGATGTTTGCCAAGCTCGGAAGCGATATGAAGAAGCCGGACGGAACTACCGTTATTTTCGAGGATAATTTTCGGGATAAAGTATGGCCACTCCCCGCAGAAGAGCTGTGCGGTGTGGGGCGCAAAACGACTGCTAAACTGAATAAAATCAATATTCACACGATCGGGGAGCTTGCTCATTCGGACGAGCGCGTTATAAGCAAGCTACTCGGCAAACCCGGTCGGGATTTACGGAGTATTGCAAGAGGCGAAAGTTGTCACGACGTGCGCGAGGCGATATACGGACGCGACGTTAAGAGCGTTGGACACGGACTGACGGCGCTCCGCGATCTGACTACCGACGACGACGTGGAAACTCTCGTTTATTATTTGTCCGAACTCGTGTCCGCAAGGTTGCGCAAGTATGGGTTTAAGGCGAGCGGTGTGTCCGTTTCCGCGCGCTCTTTCCTGCTGTCAAGACAGGGCAAGCAAGCAGTTCTGCCCTACCCCGTGTCCTCTTCGTGGGATATTGCGGAGACTGCGATTAATCTCCTGCGTTCTTTCCACGACGGCACACCCCTGCGTTCCATTGACGTATCCGTGTTTGCGCTGTCCGACGAACGCGCACCCCACCAGCTTTCCTTTTTTGACGACAGCTTAAAGTCCGTAAAGAGCGAAAGTCTTGACAAGGCAATAGAAAAAATACGCCTCAAATACGGCAGGTCTGCCATAATAAGAGGCGCGCAGGCTAATCAAGATATTTTCACAGATAAAGACGTCGGCGATTTCCTACCGTTCAAGAGGTGAGGAACAAAGCAAAAAGACCACTCAAGGTGGTCTTTTTGTCATACTTTTTCAGTTATGGATAATAAAAAATTTTGACCATTATTGAATTTTATCATAAGCGAATTTCCGTCGACTTGAAATAACGCATTGTAAAAATCACTCAAAAGCCATTTAATATCCAACGCCAAATCGTGCGAAGAACAATAAGAATGCAAATTCATTTCTTTCGCCCCATCATACTCGATTAAAGTCAAATGCTCGTGAATAATATCCGATTTCATTAGTACCTCCTTAAATTTTCAGCTAACGCGCTTCAACTGTACCAATAGTATATCATCGTTTTATTCTGCAATCAACCTTTTATAATGTCGAATATTGTCGAGATTTAACTAAATATATTGTTTACAGGCGAAATAAGTTCTCAATCTTTCATGTAGTCGTTTTGTTCCGCATGCGTGACTTTGCAGTACAAAACGATGATAATAAACATATAGGAATCTAAGGTGGACTATATGTATAAAATTACGCAATTTTCGGAAAGATTAAAAGAGCTGATGTTTGAACGCGACCTAAATGCGCCTGCCCTTGCAAAACAGACAGGCATCGAACGTTCGACAATTAACGGATTAGAACGAGGAGCGCACTTTCCGTCAATAAAGGTCTTTGTTACACTACTTGATTATTTTAACTGTTCCGCAGATTTTCTGCTCGGTATTATTGATAACGAACCGAACGAAATTACTTTCAAGCCACTCCAACCTTTTGGGGAAATTTTTCGATCGGTGTTAAAGAAAAA
>JAFTMM010000066.1 GCA_017452405.1 Clostridia bacterium
ACGCCGGGCACGGCTTTGAGCACCGCGGCTTTGAGCGCTTCAAGACCTTCGGGACAGTCTGCGTGGGTTATGAAGACTTTCTGGTAGGGCACTTCCTCGTACTCCTCTGCCATTCTTGCGGCGAGACGGTCGATGGAAGCCTGTCTACCCTTAACCTTTTCTACCGCAAAATTCATGCCCTTAGCGTCCGAAATAATGATGGGCTTAATCTGGAAGATACCGCCGAAGAAAGCGGACGCGGCGCTTACTCTGCCTGCGTTTTTAAGGTAGGTGAGTTTTTCTACCGTCGATTCCTGATTGATCGTGAGCTTGTTTTCCTCTAACCAATCGGCAACCTCGTCAATCGTCTTGCCCTCAGCGCGCATTTCGCTTGCGGTTATGCACAGTATGCCGAGCGCCGAGCAAGCGGTAAGGCTGTCAATGCAACGGATCTTAGCGTCGGGGTAAACGGCGAGAAGCTCTTCTGCTGCCGCGCGACTTGCCGCAATGGACGCCGAGAACGCCGACGAGCAGGTAATGGAAAGGATATCGCATCCTGCCTTAATGTACTCCTCGAACTTTTCTTTGTACTGAACGGCGGTTATCTGAGCCGTCTTAACTATCGTACCCTTACGCATAAGGTCGTAGTAATCCTTAGCCGAGATCTCTTCCCAGTCAAGGTTAGCCTCAATATCCCTGCCGTTAAAAATTATTCGCATGGGAATGTAGTCAATGTCGTACTTCTCTCTGAGCTGTCTGTTAAGGTCGCTACACGAGTCGGTAACTATGACGAATTTTTTCATTTTCCTTATCCTCCGTTTTTTTAATTTATTTAAGTTTTGATTTTAGTTTCTTAGTTTGCGCCGAAAGTAAGCGTTAGTGAAGAAAAAATTACTGACAAATAAATATATAGTCGTAAACGTCCTGACCGCCCTCGATTTCATAGAACTCAAGCGACGGATAGTTCTCGGCTATAAACGCCGTCAGACCGCTCTTTTCCGAGTCTGACAGGTCTTGACCAAATACCGCAATAAGGTAGTTCTTATCCCCTGCGATTTTGCCCACGAGACCGCAAGCCGCTTTAAGGCGGGTAGGCTCGGACACGTACATTACCTTGTCCGCAAAGCCCATATACTCGCCCTCTTTGATTTCCACGCCGTTAAGCGACGTCGTTCTCACCGACTTCGCCACGTTGCCGGTAACCGCGCCTTCCATGTTCTCATAGAGGAGGCTAACGAGGTCGTCCGCCTCGCCTGCTTCATAGTCGAGCATGGAAAGGGCTGCGTAGCCCTGCCCAATACTCTTGCTCTCGATAACGTGGATAACCGAGTCCGTATACATTTCCGCCGCCTGCTTAGCGGCTAAGATAATATTGCCGTTGTTAGGAAGGACGAAAACGTGGTCGGCGTTGACCTCGTCGAACGCAGAGAGAAAGTCCTCTGCCGACGGGTTGTTGGTCTGTCCACCGCTTACGACGTAGTCCGCGCCCATCTCCTTAAACACTTCAGTCAATCCGTCGCCCGACGCTACGGTCACTACCGCGTATTTTCTACGCGCGCGCTTAACCTTGAACTTGTCCATTTCGTTCGGCTTCGCGCGCTCCTTAACCTCACTCGTTTCGTTGTGTTGGAGCGTCATGTTCTCGATCTTCACGGTCAGGAACTCGCCGAACTTCTGGCAGTACTCAAGCACCTTGTAAGGCGTCATGGTATGCACGTGAATCTTAACTACCGTACCCGTTTTGAACGCCACGATAGAGTCGCCTATCGTTTCGAGATATTTAATAAGGAAGTCTACCGAGAAATTGTCCACGTCCGTTTTGGAGCGCTGGAGCTGAACGAGCGTTTCGGTGCAGTAACCGAATACCATTTCGCTATCCTCGGTGAACTTTGAGAAGTCAAGCGACGCAGGAGATGAGCCCGTTACCACGTCTAAGCCCTTGATTTCCTCACCGCGCAACGCTTTTATAAACCCTTCGCCGATATACACCAAGCCCGCGCCACCGCTGTCGATAACGCCTGCCTCGCGAAGTACGGCTAAAAGGTCGGGCGTTCGTTCGAGAGAAAGGCGCATTTCAGCCAAGAAATCCTCGAAAAACTCCAGGGTAGTAGTCTCCGACGTAATCTTTTCACCCGCTTTCTGCGAAGCCTCGCGCGCTACGGTGAGCATAGTGCCTTCAACCGGCTTTGCCACCGCGCCGTAAGCGCATTCAACGCCCTTTTTCATAGCCTCTGCAAACTCTTTTATGGTCGCCGTAGCCTTGCCCTTAAGTCCGAGCGATAAACCGTGAAAAAGCTGAGAAAGGATAACGCCTGAATTACCTCTTGCACCGAGGAGCATACCGCTTGCAACCGACTCTGCGCGCGCCGAAATCGTGCCGTCGTCCGTCTTTTTAAGCCCGTCCAGACCGCCCTTCATAGTAAGGAACATATTCTCGCCCGTGTCACCGTCGGGTATGGGGAAAACGTTGAGGTCGTTAACGACCTGCGCGTTCTCATGCAAACTCGACGCACCGCCGAGGAACAGCGCCTCAAACAGTTTGCCGTCTATCATTTTATCTTTAGTCAAATTTTCAGACAACTCGTCCTCCGTCGGGTATAATTCGCTATATCGTTATTTTGTACCGCTTATATGTAAATAATTTCAAATCGGGAATAAAGATATTCCAATATTTTCCACTATTTCACGCTATTTTTTCTATTTTAACACATTCTCATAACAATTGCAATAGTTTTGAGGAAAATTAAAAATAAATTAAATCTCTATTTTTTTAAAATTCGCTATTGACAGAGGTCGCGTTTTGTAATATAATGTATCTAATCCCACTATATAATAAGGAAAAGAAGATATGGCTTTACTTAAATTAGTCGAATGGAAAAGCGATAGCCGTGACACCATAGTTCACCGCATTAACTTCGCTAAGGATTACATAACCAAAGGCTCTAAGCTGACGGTACGCGAAGGACAGGCGGCGGTGTTCTGTCACAAAGGCAAAATGGCGGACGTGTTCCTGCCCGGTATGTATACGCTCGATACGGGTAATATCCCCTTCCTTACCAAGCTCATGGGTTGGAAGTACGGCTTCGAAAGTCCTTTTAAGTCGGATATTTATTTCGTCAATACCCGTCAATTCACGGGCGAGAAATGGGGAACGAAAAACCCCATCATCATTCGTGACGCAGATTACGGAGCGGTAAGAGTGCGCGCGTTCGGAACGTACGCGTTCAAGGTGGAAGATCCCTTCATCTTTTTGACCGAGATTTCGGGCGCGGTATCCTCGTTCTACTCTTCCGAGATCTCCGAGTATCTCCGCAGTATCGTAGTTACGCGCATTTCCGACATTATCGGGGAGAGCAAAGTTCCCGTTCTCGATATGGCGGGCAACCTCGTGGAGTTCGGCGAAGAAGTCAAAAAAGGCTTAAACGAAACGTTCAAGCCTATCGGTCTGACGGTATCGCAGTTTAACTTTGAAAACTTCTCCCTTCCCGAAGCGCTGGAAAAGGCTCTCGACGAGTCCACCTCTCTCGGTATACTCGGCAAGAATATGAACGTCTATACGCAGAAGGCTCAAGCCGACGCGCTCATTAACGCGTCCAAAAACCCCGGTACGCCGGGCGGTATTATGGGCGCAGGTCTGGGCATGAGCATGGGTATCGGCATGGGCAATATGTTTATGAACAATATGAACGGTATGCAAGCTAACTCTCAGGCTAGCGCAGGCGGTGCGCAATGCTCCAAGTGCGGAGCAAAGATGAGCGCAAGCGCCAAGTTCTGCCCCGATTGCGGAGCTCCTGCCGGCGCTACCTGCCCTAAGTGCGGAGCGCGCGTAAAGCCGAGCGCTAAGTTCTGCGCCGAATGCGGAGCTTCTCTCGGCTCTGCCTCTTGCCCTAACTGCGGTAAGGCGGTAAAGCCGGGCGCTAAATTCTGCGCCGAGTGCGGTAGCAAGTTATGATAGCCGAAAACAATAAACCCTCGGAGGAGGAAATCGCGCTTGCAGATAAAAGCGACACCGCCGTCTCCAAATGCCCGTCTTGCGGAGCAAACTTGACGTACAATCCCGCCCACGCGACGCTTAAATGCGACTATTGCGGAACGGAAGTCAAGGTGGACATGAATGAATACGCAGAGGAAATCGACTTCGCGCGTATCGTCAGCGGTAACGATTGGGGCGACGAAACCAAGGTGTTTGAGTGTCATAACTGCGGAGCAAGGCAGATTTTGGGAAAACGCGAAATCTCCCCCACCTGCGCGTTCTGCGGTACGCATAACGTCGTGGAAACAGCCGATCTCAGCGGACTGAAACCCAACGCGTTACTCCCCTTTCTCATTAGTAAGGACAGCGCAAGCAAACAATACGTCAAGTGGGCTAAAAAGAAGTTCTTTGCGCCGAGGGAGTTCAAAAAGGATTTAAAGTCACCCGAAAAGATAGCCGGTCACTACTACCCTGCCTTTACTTTCGATTCGGACACGCGCACGCCGTACAGCGGAACGCTGGGCAAGCATTACTATACCACCCACCGCGACTCCAAGGGTAATATCAAACGCGTTCGCCACACGAGATATTTCAATATAAGCGGAAATTTGAGCTGGTTTTTTAACGACGTGTTCGTGCAGGCGTCCAAACCCGACGACACCAAGATGCTTAAAAAGCTTTCGCCTTACGCTACCGACTCCGCGCATAAGTATAAAGAGGACTTTTTACACGGCTTTTCGGCGAGTCAATACCACAAAAGCGGTATGGAGTGCTGGCAGGAAGCGCGAGGCATAATGCAAAACGAAGTTCGTAGTCGCATACTCGCCAAGTACGACTATGACGTTATATCAAGCTTTAACTTCAATATGCATTGTTATAGCACGACTTATAAATACCTGCTCATCCCCGTCTACGTGGGACATACGACGTATAAGAAAAAACTATACAATTTCTATATGAACGGACAGAGCGGAAAGGTTTGGGGTAAAACGCCCAAGTCCCCGCTCAAAATCGGAATTACTGCGCTACTCGGCGCGTTAGCCGTAGCCGGCTTAGTCGTGCTCGGCGTGCTTCTGCTATAAGGAGGAATGATGCTCGAAGCGTTTATCGGTATCGCTATCGGCGAGGGCGTAGTAATAATCGCGCTCATAATCGCGCTGATTGCGGTCGTTAAAAAGAATAAAAAGTCAGCTAACAAAGCGGATAACGTAGTGGTTAAAGACGGCGTGCGCTATACCAAGACGGCGGACGAAACGGACGAGGACGGCGACGTAGCCGTTACCCACCGCACCGGCGACGTCGTGCTCGCGCGTGGTAGGACGTACACGGCAAAGAAAGACGGCAAAGTCCTTCCGGGCAAGTACACCGTTCTGTCCGCAGACGAGAGTGCCGACGCCTTCAATCTCCGCGTTGGCAACGTCGTAAGAGAATATAAACACGCAAGCGATATCGTGCTTGCCGAAGGCGAAAAAATCACCGCCGTTTCACACACCGTAATACTCAGATAGGAGGAAATTATGAGTAAAAATATGCTTTTCAAAGTAGTCGTAGTGCTTTGCTTTCTCGCGGTTGCCGTAGTATGGCTTCTTTCCGCGCTGAATATCATTCAGGTCAATATGAGCTGGGTAATCGCCGTATTCGCCTTCGTTCTTGGCGGAGCGTTCATTATTAAAGGTTTTGTGAGCAAAAACGTCGGACTGCTTAAAAAACTCAATATTCTGTTCGGCTCGGCGCTCGTAGGCGCAGGCGTATTCGCCCTCGTTGGAACGTTTATCGACGGCGCAATCGCCCTCCCCATTATCGCCATAGTCCTTATCGTTGCCATTCTCCTCTGCATTCTCGCCACCGGCGGAAAGAAGTGGGATCAGGCAGATAACGAAAACGTAGGCTACAAAAACTATTGGGAGAGAAAGAAAGAACAAGAAGAAAAGTAAAAAGAAGAAGAGTAGTAAATATATATCTTATAAACTATAAGCGATTTATGCATCAAAAAACAATTAAAAGGTTAGGATATCTTTGTTCTAACCTTTTACTATTTGTGAGGGCTTTTTATCAAAACCGTTTATAAAGGTTACCTGTGTAAAATAATTTAGAACCCTATTGACACGGATTAACGGCACATATTATAAACCCTTTTCTTTTTCATAACCGCATAATCATATGCCAACTTCGTTCCGCTTTTCGGTTGATAATAGCTTAAACTTCTTTTTGATTGTTTTTTTATATCAGGCTTATAATCTTCTTTATAATAGAAAATACAATACGCACTTTTATCTATTATTTCGCAGTTTCTCTCTACGTAAACCAACCGCCCTGCTTTTTGGATTTTTTCTGGGAAATAGGTTTCTTCATAAGATCCGAGTAAAAAATTTTCATAATCTTTTGATATATAAGGATATTCCGCCCTGACGTAAATTCTTTTTAAGTCAGGATATTTCTCCTTCAGCTTGCTTACGACCTCGTAACATATGTCGTTAAATTCACTGCGACTACCGAATAAAAATACTCGGACGTTTTTATTTATTATCAAATCTTCCAATAAATTATAAAGTCTGTTTTCCAAATTCTCGGGAACTTCAATCTTTCTATGACCTATAAAACAACAAGTATTTATTAACGATGTATTCATACTCATATTGTAGCAATTTAACAAACAACTGTCAACGAATTCATAACTTGTGAATACATTCACAACATAAAATTCAAATACTTGTTAAACTAAGAGTATAACATTATATACTTAAGGAAGACTACTTAGGATGAAATTACATGAAGCAGTTGGAGCAAGGATTTTAGAATATTGTAAAGAACGAAATATTACACCCAATAAGTTATGTACAATTTCGGGAGTTATTCAGTCTACCGTAAATAGTATATTTTCAGGCAGAAGTAAGAATCCAAAACTCGCAACCATTCAAAATCTCTGTGTAGGATTAAATATATCGCTGAATACATTTTTCGATAGTCCCTTATTTGACGAAATCGAAGATTGAAATTGCGCTTAAAAAACAGCTATCTTCTCATAGCTG
>JAFTMM010000067.1 GCA_017452405.1 Clostridia bacterium
AGGAGATAGCGTAAAAAGCATAGGGTATCAAGCGTTCTATGGTTGTGATAGTCTCACGGCGATAACAATCGGAGATAGTGTAAGCGCCATAGAGAATTATGCGTTTTATAGCTGCGGTAGCCTTACTTCGATAACAATTCCTAATAGCGTAAGTACCATAGGGCGAGATGCGTTTTCGTGGTGTAATAGCATAACCTCAATAACAATTCCAAATAGTGTGACAAGCATAGGCTATTGGGCTTTCCGCTATTGCGACGAACTTACATCAGTAACATTTGAAAATCCTAACGGTTGGAAAGCAGGAAATACTTCCGTGAACGTTTCTAATCCGAATACAAATGCAACGTATTTAAAATCTACTTATTGTGATTACACTTGGACGAGGTCATAAACTTAACATAAAACAAAAAGCAGTGGCTTGAATAGCAAACCACTGCTTTTTAAATTTAACTTGCTTAATTATTCCTTAAATCACTCTGCACTTGATAACGGCAGGGATCTCGGAGATTGCCTTAACGGCGTCGTCGCAGAGAACCTCGGTGGTATCAACGATTGCGTAGGCGTAATCACCGCGAGACTGGCTTACGAAGTTTTCGATATTGCAACCTGCTTTGCCGATAACGTCGGTGATAGCGGAAATAACGCTCTTTTCGTTCTTGTGAATAACGGTGATTCTGGAAGCGCCACATCTGGGAGCGTAGCAAGCGGGGAAGTTAACCGAGTTGCGGATATTGCCGTTCTCAAGGAAGTCTTTAAGCTCTGCTACTGCCATGATAGCGCAGTTGTCTTCCGCTTCGGGAGTGGACGCGCCGAGGTGAGGCATTGCTACGACGTTAGGCACTCCGATAAGATCGTCGGAGGGGAAGTCGGTAACGTAGCGCGAGAGCTGACCGCTTGCAAGAGCGTCGATAACTGCTGAGCTGTCTACGAGACCGCCACGCGCAAGGTTGATGATTGCTCCGCCTTTTTTCATCTTTGCGATATTGTTTGCATTGATCGTATTCTTGGTGGACTCCATGAAAGGAACGTGAACGGTAACGAAATCACTTGCGGACATAAGCTCGTCAAGAGTTTCCACTACGTCAACTTTGGAGTCGAGTCTGAGCGCGTGCTCGGTGGTGAGGTAGGGGTCGTAACCAACAACCTGCATGCCGAGAGCGAGAGCAGCGTTTGCAACGAGAATACCGATTGCGCCGAGACCGATAACGCCGAGCGTCTTGCCGGTAATTTCTCTACCCACGAACGCCTTTTTGCCACTTTCAACAAGCTTGCCGACTTCTGCGCCCTTGCCTTTAAGGGTGTCAGCCCACTTGATAGCGTCCACGATCTTTCTTCCGGACATAAGAAGGGAAGCGATAACGAGTTCCTTAACCGCATTAGCGTTTGCGCCGGGGGTGTTGAACACTACAACGCCTTTCTTAGCGTAGTCTGCAACGGGTATATTGTTCGTACCTGCGCCTGCGCGCGCAACCGCAAGAACGGTTTCAGGCAGATCGTATTCGTGCATAGAGAACGAACGAAGGATGATTGCGTCGGGATTAGTAACTTCGGTAGAGAATTCGTAATCCGCTTTGAGTTTGTTCTCCGCAATTTTGCTGATATTATTAAGTGCAAGAATTTTCTTCATAATATTACTCCGATTATTTGTTTTCAAGCTCGAACTTCTTCATGAATTCAACGAGCTTTTCAACGCCTTCCATAGGCATAGCGTTATAAATGCTTGCTCTCATACCGCCAACGAGTCTGTGACCTTTGAGCGATACGAAACCTGCTTTGCTTGCCTCGGAAATGAACTTAGCGTCGGTGTCTGCGTCTTTAGTAACGAAAGGTACGTTCATAAGCGAACGGTCTGCCTTTTCTACCTTATTGGTATAGAAATCCGAATTGTCAATGAAGTCGTAGAGCATTCCGGCTTTCTTAACGTTAACTTCGTGCATAGCCTTGATTCCGCCGTTGTCTTTAAGGTACTGGAATACTTCCATTGCAACGTAGGTAGACCAGCAGGGAGGAGTGTTGTAAAGGCTCTTTTCTTTAGTCTGAGTAGACCACTTGAGCATGGTGGGGCAGATTGCCTGCGCCTTATCCTGCAAATCCTTTCTAACGATAACGATAGTCGTACCTGCGGGACCAACGTTCTTCTGCGCGCCGGCGTAAATAACGCCGAACTTGCTTACGTCAATTTCCTCGCTCAAAATGCACGAGCTCATATCCGCAACGAGAGGAATATCTCCGGTTTCGGGGATATAGGAGTAGTGCGTTCCGAAAATAGTGTTATTGAAACAGATATGTACGTAGTCTGCATCCGCGCGGAAAGAACTTGCGTCTACTTTGGGAATGAAGGTGAAGTTCTTATCCTCGCTTGAAGCTACGCAAACTGCATCGGTGAACTTGCCTGCTTCTTTGAAAGCTTTTTTAGCAAAGTTTCCGGTCACAACGTAATCTGCTTTTTTATTAACGCAGAGGTTGAGGGGAACTGCTTCAAACTGTGTAGAAGCTCCGCCCTGTACGAAAATAATATCGTAATTTTCGGGAACGGAAAGAAGCTCACGGAGTAAGCTCTCTGCCTTATCGTTAATTTCCTGATAGGGCTTGGAGCGGTGACTCATTTCCATAACGCTCATGCCGGTACCGTTGTAATCGGTGAGCTGGGCTTTTACCTTTTCAAGTACGGGGAGCGGGAGCATAGAAGGACCCGCGGAAAAGTTGTAAACTCTCATATCAGTCTCCATTTATAAGTTTATTTTTCCTAAAGATTATACACCTTCCGTTTTAATTTGACAACTGTTTGAAGGGATTTTATCTTATTTTATTATTAAGGGATTTTTTCTTCTTACAAAAAATACTATATAATATTAACTTTAAGTATTGACAGGAAAGACAAAATAGTTTATAATGTCAATATGGATAATTCGTGCTAACGATTATCAAATAAAAAGATGAGGTATAGCCATGAAAGCGTATGACGGAAATTTACCTTACGACGACGAAGAAATTATCGACGGCGAAGTAGCCGATTTTGAGGAAAATTTCGATAACGTCGTTCTGGACGGCGTTGCAGACGACACTTACGACGAAATCGACGATCTCGCTGATTTTGACGATTTGTCAATGGGTGAAGAAAAGATAAACAGGGTTCTTGACGAACTTGCAGAACTCAAACGCAATATGTCTCCTTCCGGCGGTAATGCATACGGCGGTTATACTCGCCATGCCAACGGTGCTCCCGGCGACGTTGCGCTTTATAATGAAATCAACCGCCTGCGTGACGAGCTTTCGAGAATGCAACATTCTCAATCTCTCCACATGGAACTCACTAAAATGAAAGAGGAAATGGAGAAGGAGAGTAAGCAGAACGAAGCTAAACTTCTTTCGGAAATCCGTGAGATGAAAGGCAATAAGCCTGCCCAAGCTAAGCAGAGCGAGCTTGACGATAGCGCCGACGACGGTCTTACCGCTAAGCAGTATGAAAAACTCGAGTCCGAGCTTGTGAACATAAAGAGCTCGTTGCCCGACGTTGCCCTTCTTAAAGAGGTTTCCGCAAAGCTTTCCGAAGTAATGTCCGTTATTGGATCGGTTTCTGCGCCTGTGGAAAAGGCAAGCGGTTTATCTGATAACGTCGAGGTTCTTCGCCGTTTGGTTGAGATCAAACTTACTCTCGGCAAACTTCCTCTTTCCGAATATGAAAAAGAGTTGAAAATTCTTTCCCTTTACGACGAACTTATCGAAGCAAAATCCGCCGTATATTCTTCTGTATGCGGAATGACCGAAAAGCTTGATAAAATGCGTAAGTTGGAAACCGATCTTTCTTCCACCGACGATTGCTACGTCGCTGACGTGGTGGATGGATACAATTCCCTCGTTGACTATCTGCTCAACAAGCCACTTACAATCGACGGCGTTGAAGTATTCTCCAAACTGCCTACGAGCGGAAAAATCAAGTCTTCACTTCGCGGTGAAAAACTTACGCTTGCCGTTGAGTTTATTAACGCTTCCATGCTTGCTAAGGATAAGAAGATAAGCGGAGCAGTAGACAAACTCGTAAATATAGTATCACTCAAAAATAACTTACAGTCGGGCAGAAAAGCAACGGAAAACGACGCGCTTTATAACGAAATTATAAGACTCAGCTCTGATCTCGTGTTCCTTACCGACGAAGCAGAAGTGCGTAATTGTTCCAAGCAAATGGCTGAAAAACTCGAAGAGCTTTGCTATTTGCCTTATTCTGAATTCGTTACATATCCCAAAATCGCTTATGACAAAGCAGGCGTTACGGTAACTCGCTCGGTAGTCCGTGACTTTATCGAAGAAATATCTACTTCGGAAGAGATTAAGACGGACGACGAAACGGTAAAAGCGCTTACGAACGCCGTAAATCTACTTCGCGCCGAGATAGCAAACGGGGCGCTTAACGCCATGCCTACTTCTTGCGCAACAGGCAACGACGTTCGTACTCTTATGGAGTATAACGAGGATGCGCGAGTTGACAGAGAAAGATTAATTGCAGACGTTCAGCATATCAAATACGCTATTGACTCTCTTGTAGGCGAAGATATAGGTGAAGAAGGCGAAAGCGACGAGATTAACAAGCTTCTCGAAGAGGTAAAAACCCTCAATACCGAGATGAATAACCTGAATGAAACAGCTCCCGAAACGGTTAGCGTTTCCACTCCCGACGAGGTTAATCTTTTCCTTTCCGAAATAATTTCTCTCCGTGACGAAGTTCAGTCTTATAAGGATGAAATTACCGCCGTTATCGACAAGCTCTCCGGCGGTTCGTCAGATATAGCGTCCGGAGGCGATACAAACGCAATAATTTTGGACGAACTTACGGCAATCCGCGCCGATCTTGCTCTTTACGTGGAGGAACTTGGCGTTAAGGCAGTAACTCAGCAAAACTCCGAAGCCGTTCTTTCGGAAGAAAAACCTGCGGAAGAGCCTGCTCAAAGCGCGCCTAAAGCAACGGTACTCGGCGAAGACGATTATATCGAAGCGTTTATGCAGGAACTTGCGGAAATTAAGAATATTATTTCCCAGACTCCCGATAACGAATTGGATGCTAAACTTCTTGCCGTGCGTGACGAGCTTCTCGGCGCATTGGAAAAGAAAGGAGAGAGCTTAAGCAATGAAAAGCTCGAAGAAATTTCGGGCGCTCTTGCATCAATCAGTCAACAAATTTCGGACGTGCAGATTTACGCAACCGTAGCTAAGCAGAGTGAAGAAAGCGCGGAAAACGCAGAAAAACCTGCGGTAGCCGTTGCAGATAACTCCGGGCTTATCGAAGAAATCAGAGCGCTTCGCGCTTCGATTGCCGAAAAGCCCACCGATTCCTCAAAAGAAATTTCTGCTCTTCGTGACGAAATATCAAGCCTTAAATCCGAACTCGCTTCCATAAAAGGCGTCGTAGCTATGCCCGTTGCAGTAGATAACTCTCAAAGCGAAACAATGCTTGCAGAAATTTACGAAAACGTGCGTATGATGCGTGAAGAACCCGATTACGGCGTAATGAACGAGGTTCTTGCGCTCCGTGAAGAATTCCAGGCTATGAAAGAAAAGTTGGAAAAGAGCGAAGCCGATTCTTCCAAGGAAAGCATACTCGGAGAAATTAAATCTCTCCGCGATCAGATATTCGCTATCAATATGGCAACCGTATCGGACGGCGAACAGCAGACGTATGAAAGCTATAACAACATTATTATAGACGAGCTTTCCGCCGTTCGCGAGGAGCTTGCTTCCTTGCTTTCAATCGGTACGGACGGTATTACCGTTGATACGTCTACTATAACTGCAAAACTCGACGAAGTTAAAGAGTTGATGAGCGAAGCAAGAGAGGCTGCCGACGCGCATAAAAAAGCTACTGAAGCAGACGAAATCGTTCAGCTTAAACAGACTATCGCACAACAGAAAGAAACGCAGGCGGTGATGCTCGATCTTATGAATAAGATGGTGGCAAAACTCGACAAGCAGGTTGAGGACTCGGCAAAGATCAGTGAAAAGATCGGCAAGCTCGGTGAAATTGAAACTGAGTCTGCAAGCGAAGAACGCGAAAAAGTCAGAAACGAAATCGAGAATATTAAATATACCCTCGGAGTTATTCAGGGCAACGAAGATAAGGATGCAGACGCAGACCTTGAAGAATCCATCGGAAAATTAAAAGCCGAGCTGTCACAGCTTGCAGGCATTATGGGTGATGGAGAAAAGTCCAAAAAGAAATCGAGTAGTAAGAAAAAATAATAAAAGCAATAACAGCATAGGCGCGGTTCCGCAAGTTGAGCGGAACCGCGCTTTTTCACGACTTTATTAATCCTACAAAGCGGTCACCGATTTAGAGTTTTCGGCATAGCATAAAGTAAGACACGAAAGGAGCCGTTGGCATGATTTACTTTACCGTTTTTGCCGTCAGTCTGGACGCGTACGTTGCAGGAATATCGCTGGGCAAGGATGGAAACAACGCTCTCGGGCTTTTATACGTCTCCTCGTATTCATTTATATTACCGTTTATAGCATTGCTGTTAGCTTCCGTTTTTCCATTCAAAGAAGAATGGCTTAACACGCTTTCTGCGTGCATATTAATAATATTAGGCATAAAAGGGTTACTTCCCGAAAGAGGTAATAAGGGGCTATTGAAACCGCCTAAACCTCGTGCGCGTGGAATAGTACGACTAACGCTATTGGGCGTATCGCTATCTATAGATTCAGTTTTCGGAGCGTTGACGGCTTATGGAGTCAATTATGCTTTTGTCGTTCCGTTCTATCTTATGGCGAGTCATTTTACGTTACTTGCGCTAGGTAGTATAACTGCGCGTTTGTTGGGTTTTGCCGAATGGCTTATGCTACTTGCAAGCGCGACGTTAGTTGTTATCGGAATTTTGAGGTTGTAACCTAAGCTTTACGGGGGCAAATATGGATAAATACATAATCAACGGTGGAAAAAAACTGCACGGAGTAGTGGACGTTATGGCGGCGAAAAACGCAGTTCTGCCCATAATTGCGTGCTGTATTATGATTAAAGACGTCGTAGTTCTTAAAGGGTGCGAGCGCCTGACCGACGTCGAAAATATGATGCGCATTATAAGAAATCTCGGTGGTCGTTGCGACTTTGATAGCAACGACCTGATTATTGACTGCAAAAAACTGTCTAGACATTCGGTCAGTCACGAGCTTACCGGAGCGCTTCGTTCGTCGGTATTTATACTTGGTCCGCTTCTTTCTCGGCTCCACCGCGCGGAAATAAGCTACCCCGGCGGTTGCGATATAGGGCTTCGTCCTATTGATCTTCATCTTGAAGGCTTAAAAAACTTGGGAGTAAAGTTATCCGAAGACGAAGAAAAAATATCGTGTGACGGTCGCAATATTCATTCGGGCATTATATCATTGGCATTCCCTAGCGTAGGCGCAACCGAAAACCTTATCATGGCGGCAACGCTAGCTAGCGGTCGCACGGTAATACGCAACGCTGCGGCAGAACCCGAAATCATTGACCTTCAGAACTTTATCAACGCTATGGGCGGTAACGTTCACGGCGCAGGAAGCGGAGTGGTAATAATCGACGGCGTGAGCAGTTTGCACGGCGGAGTTTATTCGCCCATACGCGACCGAATATCCGCAGGAACGTTTCTTATTGGCGGAGCTATGTGCGGAGGCAAAGTAACCGTCAAAGGAATTCGCTCCGATTGGCTTTTTTCGCTCACGGAGAAACTTCGTTTGGCAGGCGCTGTTGTTACGGAAAAATTAGGCGAGATTACCGTAGAAAGCGACGGAGCGTTACGCATTCTCCGTAAGGTGGAAACACAACCTTTCCCCGGTTTTCCAACCGACCTTCAAGCGCCGATTACCGCAATGATGTCTGCGTCTAAAGGCAGGGGATACGTCATTGAAAACCTGTTTGAAAACCGCTTTCGCCATACTCGCGAACTCAAGAAAATGGGCGCGGATATTATTGTATGCGGTAGAGCGGCAACCGTACGCGGAGCTAAGCTCCACGGCGCAAACGTAATTGCTCAGGATCTTCGCGGGGGCGCTGCTCTCGTGCTTGCAGGGCTTAAAGCGGAGGGAAAAACGGAGATAATCGGTTTGGAGCATATAGACAGGGGATATTATAATTTTGAAGAAAAAATAACCTCTCTCGGTGGCGACATAAAACGAGTAAAAATTTCTTGCGTTTAACGGCGTAGTTTGCTATAATATTAACGTGAGAAATAAGCGACTGATAATTTTATTATCCATACTCGGCGGTATAGCTGCGGTCATAATACTTATGAGCGCAATATTTACCGTGTATTCCACGGAGGCTAAATGCCTTACCGACTACGGTGACGATAATTCCATATATTCCTTGATAACCGTCGTTGACGACAAAATTGAGGCGGTAGCCGACGAGTTTAAGTTCCAGAATATTTTTCTCGTAGACGAACAGAAAATACTTGATGAAGTAAACGCAAGAGTTCCGAGAGCAGAAGCTGTGGACGTAGAGTGTATTTTTCCGAATAAATTAGTAGTTAAGTATAATCTCGTCACAGAGGCACTGCAATTCAAAGTTGGTGAAAAATACGTTATTAGCGGTGAGAGCGGAAAAATCGTAAGAGAGAGCAATAATAACGTTGCTCAAACGAGTGATACGGTCATAGACGTCACGCCGAACCAAACTCCGGTGATTACGGAAGGCGCGTCATACGTCTATTCCGATTCCGACTGTTATGATATGCGCGCGCTTAAAACCATTCTTTCGCTGTCTTCTTCGCTCGTTGACTCTAATCATCAACGCGCTTTCGACAAATCCGCTTATGAAAGTATTGATCTTGCGGATAAAAATAACGTCAAGATAAAAATGCGCAAGGGCGTAGCTTTCGTGCTTGCCGTGAGTGAAGATAAGCTTGCTGACGCTGTTCAAGCTATGGTATCTTGGTACGTTGACGTAACCGAGGACAAGCTGTTCCACGGCGAGGTGTTGGTGCATTATAATAACGTTGCAGAAAAAATTCAAATAGTTGAAAAAACTTGAAAGAATTTATCTTATTATTCGATAAATTAACTCTTGACAGTTTTTTCAATATGTTTTATAATAAAAAGAAATAAGGAAGGGTAAAGGACACGGGAGTGGCACAGGACGTTGCAATTATTGATATCGGCTCTGCTAAAATAACCGTAATGATCGGCAGTCGCGGAGTTAATAACACCATTTGCGTTAAAGGAACGGGCGAATACGAATACGCGGGTTACGAAGACGGCGAGTGGTATAAACCCGACGAACTTATTAACGCAGTGGATCGGGCGATTTCGCTTGCACAGACGGACGCGCGTACCAAGATACGCCATTTATATATAGGCGTTCCCGGACAGTTTACGGTAACCCAATGTAAAGAAGTCACAACTGCGCTTAACCGCAAGCGCAAAGTTACCGATGCGGACGTGGACGAGCTTTACGCGCAGGGCGATACCTTTGCCGACGATCCCAATTACGTCCTTATTAACAGCCAGCCTATTTTTTATACTCTTGACGACGACAGAAAACTCATTCAGCCGGTAGGGCTTACCGCGACCAAGATTTCGGGATTTATCTCTTATATCCTTGCGGAGAAGAAGTTTACCGACACGTTTGATCACATAATGGCGGAACTCGGCATAGAGTCTTTCGATTACGTCAGTTCTATACTTGCGGAGTCCTTGTTCCTCTTTGAGGACTACGTTCGTGACGGATACGTGGTATTCCTCGACGTGGGATATATCGTTTCCGACCTCGTAGTGGCGAGGGGGGACGGCGTACTCCGTCAGTTCAGTATCCCGTTCGGCGGAGGGCATATTACTAAAGAACTCCGCGACGATCTAAGCATAAGGTTTGCGCTTGCCGAGCAATTAAAGCGTAAAGTAATACTCAATCTCGAATTTACCGACGGCGATACTTACGATATTACGAATAAAGATAGAGTAACGTCTTTCTCGGCTCGACAGGTTAACGACATCGTTATTTCAAAACTGTCCAAGCTATCGCGAACGGTACTTAATTGCCTGACTTCTTGCGATCTTCCTCCGTCAACTTCGTTTTATCTGACGGGTGGCGGAATCTCGTATATGTCGGGCGCAAAGGACTATTTGTCCAAAAAACTTAACACTCACGTAGAAATTGCCAAACCAAATCTTCCGCAGTACAATAAACCTCATTTATCTACTGCGCTCGGTTTGATGGATATGGTTCTCGGAAACGAAGAACCTGCGCAAAAAAAGGGTTTCTTAGCCCGTCTTTTCGGAAGATAAAGGAGTAAATAATGAGCCAGAACGAATTCAAAATCCCTTCATCTAAGATCGCCGTAGTCGGCGTAGGTGGTGGCGGTGGTAACGCACTCAAAAGATTAGTAGCCAATAAGTTTACCGGCGTTGATTTCATCGCTTTGAATACGGACATGCAGGACTTGCAGGACTTAAATAAATCTTCGGGATCTATTTATTGCATGCAGATAGGCGAGAAGCTCACGCAAGGCTTAGGCGCAGGCGCAAATCCCGAAGTTGGTCAGCGCGCAGCAGAAGAAAGCCGTGAGATGATTAAGGCTATATTGCAGAACGCCAACCTCGTTATTATTACCGCAGGCATGGGTAAAGGTACGGGTACGGGCGCGTCTCCTATCGTAGCTTCAATCGCAAAGGAACTCGGTAAACTCGTAGTCGCCGTAGTGACTAAGCCTTTTTATCTCGAAGGCAAGCACAGAATCGTTAACGCAGATATCGGCTTGCAAAATTTGGCTAAAGTCGTGGATTCTTATATCGTGGTTTCTAACGAAAAACTCGTTTCGCTTTCCAACCGCGCGTCCATGTCCGAAGCATTTGAGTATGCGGACGGTGTGCTCCGTCAGTGCATTACGGGCATCAGCGATATTATTCTTCACACACAGACGCTTAATATCGACTTTGCGGACCTTTGTACCGTACTTCGCGGTATGGGCAGAGCGTACCTCGGTATCGGTAGCGGAACGGGTGATAAGCGCGTTATGAACGCCGTTAAGGAAGCCGTGGGCATTACGTTGCAGGAAATCAAAATCAACAACGCTACCAGCGTTATGCTTAACGTTAAGGCTAAGCGAGACGTAACTTTGGAAGAAATCGACAA
Source organism: Clostridia bacterium (assembly GCA_017452405.1). GTDB lineage: Bacteria > Bacillota > Clostridia > Christensenellales > Pumilibacteraceae > Protoclostridium. The sequence continues at coordinate 11,096 of JAFTMM010000067.1, forward strand.
GGCGGCGGTACTCGTTAAGGAAGTAGTTCATAAGGATGCAAACATTATTTTCGGTTTTGACTTCCGTGACGACCTGCCTCACGACGTGGAAATAATGCTTATAGCTACCGGACTTGATCAAGGTAATAAGGTGAAAGCTCCCGAAGCGACGTCCAATCAAGGCTCTGATTATTTCGAAATGCTTACCAAAGCGCCTCCAAAGCCCGAACCGACCGGTATAATGAACGAACCGCGCACGGGCATGACGTCCAGCCGAGTACAGATGGATGATGACGACGATCCGGATATTCCTGCTTGGCTTAGAGAAACGAGAAGAAACAGAGACAGAAATTAAATAGTTTACGATAAATCCTCTTTTCCGCTAACGGAGAAGGGGATTTTGTTTTGCTCTTTTATGTATCTCTTCGACAACAAAGGCAATTACTCTCACTCCTTCGTGTGCTACACTTGCGTCATGAAGGTTTATATCGAAGCGGTAATATTGGATAACCTGATCCTTACTGCGTCAATCGCAATCCTTTCATACTCCGCTTGCGCAAAAAGCGTGCGTAAACTTCGTACGCTTATTGTTTCGGTTGTCGGTACGGTGATAAGCGTGACCTATCCGTTCTGGGATTTAAGCCTCGTCTTGACGTTAATAGCAAGAATTGCCGTAGGTATAATGCTGTCATTAATCTTATTTGCAGGACTTGATAGACTCGTACTCTCTACGTTAGTCTTCTTTGGTCAGACTGCGCTCATTGGAGGCGCGTGCATTTTCGTTAATTATCTAATAGTCGGCGACTTTGCGACCGCGCTCGTTTCTGCGCCAGTGTTGCCTTACTCCGTTCCGTCGGTCATAGGCGTAGGCATTACTTTCATTATAAAGATAATTTACAGAGCTTCGTGGCGCAAGCGAACCGAGTCTGCTTTTATTTATAACGTGCGACTTACGATAGGGGGCGTGACTGCGGAAATGCAAGGATATCTCGATAGCGGGAACTTTCTCTTTGATGAAAAAACGGAATTGCCGATAGTCGTGATTAAACTTTCGTCTCTCAGTAAGGCGTTCGGCAAGGCAAACGTTATCAAAAGAATATCGGGCGCAAAAACTGCGATAAGCGTCGGTAACACGTCTACCCAATTATTTTTGCTAAAACCGGACAAATTCATATTATATTCGGGTAAAAAAATGAATACATATAGTGATGTGATGCTTGGCATCGTAGAAAGCGGTTTTAACAGACGTGAAGATATGCTCTTGCACCCGTCCATAATTGGAGGTTGATTATGCTCAAATTTCTTATAAAAGTGATTAAAAAAATCTTCGGCGTAACCGAGGAAAACGAACTGTTCTACGTTAGTAGCGGAGAAGCTCTGCCCAGTCCGCTGACGGCGGAAGAGGAGCTTCGCGTGCTTTCTGAAATGCGTGACGGAAGCGCAGGCGCAAAAAGTACGCTCATTGAACGCAATCTTCGGCTCGTAGTCTACATAGCGCGCAAGTTTGACAATACCGGCGTAGATATCGAAGACTTAATCTCCGTGGGAACTATAGGGCTGATAAAGGCGGTCAATTCGTATAATCCCGAAAAAAACATCAAACTTGCGACCTACGCTTCACGGTGTATTGAGAATGAAATTCTAATGCATTTAAGACGCGTCGTTCGCACTCGTTGCGAAGTATCGCTTGACGAACCGCTTAACGTTGACTTTGAAGGTAACGAATTGCTCATATCCGATATACTCGGCACCGAACCTGACGTGGTAAGTAAAAACCTTGAAACAGCGGTCGAAAAAGAATTGCTTATGAATGCAGTAAACAAGCTGTCCGAAAGGGAACGTACCATAATGGAATTGCGCTTTGGCTTACTCGGAGATGAGGAGAAGACTCAAAAAGAAGTGGCAGATATGCTCGGTATTAGCCAGTCGTACATCTCCCGACTTGAAAAGAAAATAATCCTTCGGCTCAGAAAAGAACTCAACAAACTAGGTTGTTTCGCTACTTGATAAAATAATAAAAACTTCGCCTAAAACGATTGATAAATCCTTGACATTAATTGTCCGCTTTGGTATAATCATTCTTGTTTTGGAGAAGTACCCAAGTGGCTCAAGGGGCTCCCCTGCTAAGGGAGTAGTGTGGGAAAACTGCAGCGAGGGTTCGAATCCCTCCTTCTCCGCCACAAAATAAGGACGTCTTTAGACGTCTTTTTTTATTGTGAGAGGGATTCGAACCTTGAGAGGGCGTGGTGCGTTTAAGTAAACAGTCCGGTGGATTATCATAGGCAAAACAATATCCCTCCGATGTAAGAGGCAATTCTGTAAGGAGATTTGAAATAAAAGAATTGTACAAAATGTAACTCAATATTGACTTTTATTTTGCTATATGATATAATCGTCTTATACTAAATAAGGAGATGAAAATTTGAGAGGTTTTACTAGAATTTTATTAGCGCTTTTAACGACGGCTTGTTCATCTATTGCGGGAATCGTTTTTAGAGATATGTTAATCGGCAATTATGGTTTTGTTATCAGTTTATCCGTTTTATCTCTTTTTCCGATCGTATTTTTTATTATAAACGTTGTGCTTGTTAAGAACTATTCAAATAGTATGAGACAAAAGAAAGTGGCGGAGATGAATAAATATATTTTGAGTCATCGTGTGGAAGCAGAGACTACCGCGCGCGTGAAACTAAAACAAATTCAATCTATTCGACGTTTAACTCTGCTATTCGCAGCAGTTATATTAATAACGGCAATTGGGACTTCCGTTCTTGCTGGCGTTTTGTTGGCAATTAACGTATCGCTATATGTCTTGTGCCTTTGTTATTCTACGCTTGTCTTTTATGCGTTATACAGCCGGATTAACGTAGAAAAAAATTTTGAAGTAGACAAGAATGGGATTATTTATCTCCATGAAATGGAGTATCCAACGATATATTTGCTTGCTAAACGCGCTGCAAAGGCGCTCGGTTGTTGTGATGAGATCGTTATTATTTTATCTTTAGATTGCAATGCAACAATTTTTAGAGAAAAGAATAGGTATGTATTGCAGATTGGAATAATATTGCTTCACATTGTATCCGACGAGGAGTTGTATTCAATTTTTCTTCATGAATTTTCGCATGTATCCGACAAAAACCGTATAAATAATATCGAAAGTAGATATAATAATTGGCTGTACAATCAAAGAGAAATTCACCCTAAGCAACTGCATTTTGTTACGTATTTGTTTGAATATTTAGACGTTCGTTACAGCTTCGAATATTCGATGTATCAATATGCAACTTCTTTGCTAATAGAGAGTGATGCTGATAGAGCTATGGTTGATTTCGGACATGCAGAAACAGCTGCTTCTGTATTGCTAAAACTTCATTATGATAATATGTATGATTGGGAAAGAGGTGTTAAAAATGAAGATTCGATTTTTAAATCCGAAACTCTTTCTCGCGATTATTTGACTTGCAAAATAAGTTCGTTTAAAAAAGCTATATCCGAGCGAAGCTCTGAATGGAATGCACTTGTTGGCACAGAGATACTTGCGAATAATGCAACTCATCCGACGTTAAAAATGCGTTTAGAAAATATAGGAATCAAGGAGCCTAAGTCATTATATCACAGTAGCTCAAAAGCTTATACCGATGAAATCATAAAAGCGCTTGATTATGCAGAAAACGTGATTTATGAAGATAGAAAACCTACGTACGAAAAAGACAGAGAGCAGTATTACTTAAAAATGTTAGGTCATATAGAGGACTGGAAAGAACAAGGAATGCCGATAACCGCGGATAGTTATGCTGATTTAATTTCCGATATGAAAAGTATTGGAATGAATGAAGAAGCTGAGGAGCTTTGTGATAGAGCAATTAAAGAACTTGATGAAAACTCCTCAATTCATGCCTATTTTATTAAAGGTTGCGCGTTGCTTTGTCGATATGATGAACGAGGAATGGAATATCTTTATCACGCCATAGAAAACAATTCCAATTATATGGAAGAAGGTTTGCAAATTATAGGAACGTTTTGTTGCTATACCGGACGCGAAAAGGAACTTTATGAATATCGTAATAATGCGACGCGTTTGACACAGAGATACGTAGATGAGAATAGTCAAATCTCATATTTGACAAAAAAAGATACTTTAATCAAAGATACCATGCCAGATGAAATGCTGGAGAGTGTCTTATCGTTTATTCATTCCGTTAGTTGCAATATCATTGAAAATATTTATCTTGTGAGAAAGGTTGTAAGTGAAACGTTTTTTTCTAGCGTATTTATAGTTCAGTTTTTTGCTGGAACAAATGAGCAACGCGGTGAGATAATGCATAAAATTTTTAGATATCTTGATTCATATCCTGCAGATTGGCAATTCTCACTTTTTGATTACAATGAATATCGAGGCATGAAAATTGAGAATGTAGAGGGAAGTCACGTTTATAATAGGTCGAAAGGGAATATGAGGCAAAATTAATTTTTAAGTATTTTATGTCAACGTGAGAGGTAAACATGAGAGAAATTATTGGACAAAGAGATAAAAGATTCGTTCTTATAGTGATGGTTGTTAGTATTGTCAGTATGTTCGGGAGTCTGAATTTCTTAAGGCTACCTTCGTTATATGTAGTTGGCTTTATTTTCTTGGGCGTATTGGGTTTTATGAGTTTGGTCAGTATTGTGTCGTATTGCGTTCTGACGAAAAACGTAGTAATAAAAGAGGGGAGAACTCTTATAATTCAAAACGGCGTTCGTTGGTCGGTCAAGCAGGTTATTAATATAGAGGATATCGAAAGCGTTAAAGCGCAAGAGCTGACAAAAGTGGCTAAAGAAACGAGTAGTGGAAACGTTATTTTGACCGTAAAGAGCGCGCAAGGCAATAAAGACGTAGTAGTCAAAAACGTCTTGAAACATAATGAAGTAGTTGAAATTCTTGCATCTATAATTAGAGCCGATTTAGCTTCTCTACCGCGCTGTTAAGCATGAAAACCATGTGTCGAAAAAAGTCGTCAAATGCTTGCAAATGGGGAGTGGGTGTGATATAATTGCAGACAAGATAGGGTTGGAGGAACTTATGAGAGTGATTTTTGCATGCAAAACCTATGCGCTTGCAGAAAATAATTCGCAAGTTTTTTTCGATTTTTTATATTTTGGAAATGAGGAAGTGTAATACTTCCTTTTTTTATTATTTACTTGGGAGGAATTATGGAAAAGAAAAACGGTTTGGTTTACGACATTCATGACAGACCTAAGTTCGGTCAGTTGCTCGTATTCGCTCTTCAACAATTGCTTGCAATTTTGGCGGCAACGATTCTCGTGCCTACAATTATCGGTTTGCCCGTACAAATGCCGGCGGCATTGTTTGGCGCAGGCGTAGGAACGATATTGTACTTGATACTCACGAAATTCCGCAGTCCCGTGTTCTTGGGTAGCTCGTTCGCTTTCTTGGGTTCGCTTGGAACGGCGGTAGCATACGGTTATCTCGGTATAATTCTCGGCTCGATTTTTGCCGGTTTGGTATATATAATTATTGCAATAGTTATTCACTTTGCTGGTACGGCTTGGGTTTCTAAACTCTTGCCTCCCGTAATTATTGGACCTACGGTTGCTTTGATCGGTTTGTCGCTCGCTGGCAACGCAATGACCGATATCGTAGAGGCGTCGGTAGCATCTACTCACAGCGGATATAACCTCCTTGCGCTTCTTTGCGGTTTGGTAGCATTCTTCGTAATAGTAATTTGCTCCACTCAGAAAAAGTTTAAGATGCCTCGCTTGATACCGTTTATAATCGGAATAGTGGCAGGATATGCGTTGGCTGCGTTCTTTACGGTAATCGGTACTGCTGCGAACGTAGATTATCTGAAGATAATCAATTTCCAGCCTATAATTGACAATTTTGTTAATGCTGACGGCACGTTTAAAGGTATCGTAGCTTTCTTTAACTATCCCGATTTTGCTTTAATCGAGGGCATTAAAGAGCTCGTAACGGGTGAGGCGCAGATCGAAGGAGCTACTTTGCTTAATTGGGGTGGTGTAGCAGAAGTGGCAATTGCATTCATTCCCGTTGCGCTCGTAGTTTTCGCAGAGCATATAGCAGACCACAAGAACCTTTCCAGCATCGTGGGCAAGGACCTTATTGCGGATCCCGGTCTTAAGAGAACGCTCCTTGGTGACGGAATCGGTTCTATTGCGGGTACCGTATTCGGTGTTTGCCCGAACACCACTTACGGCGAGTCGGTAGGCTGTGTCGCAATTACCAAAAACGCATCCGTAATTACAATATTCGTAACAGCATTAATGTGTATGGCGGTATCTTTCTTAAGCCCGCTTATGGCTATTCTTCGTACCATACCCGACTGCGTAATGGGTGGCGTATGCTTGACGCTTTACGGTTTCATCGCAGTTTCCGGTCTTAAGATGTTCAAGGACGTTGACCTTGGTGACAATAAAAACCTCTTCGTAGTAGCGGCAATATTGATTTCCGGTATCGGTGGACTTACTCTTCAGATTCCTTATTCCGATCAGCTTGCATACAACGATGCAGGTGTGGCAACGGGCTGTGCAAACGTTATTACCGTTACGTCTATCGCTACCGCTCTTATCTTGGGTATCGTTACCAAGGCAATCCTTACGGCGATAGAGAAAAGCAAGCTCGGCAAAGAAGACGGCGAAGAAGCGCAAGCTGAAGAAACACAAGCTGACGAAGTACAAGCTGAAGCCGACACCACAGTTGCGGAGGAGCAAACTAATGAATAAATACGATAACGTTACGATATTCGATCATCCTTTGATAAAGCATAAAATAGCTATCTTGCGTAATGAAAACACGAGTATGAAAATATTCCGTGAGCTTGTCGAAGAGATTACTACGCTTATGACTTTTGAGTGCCTTAAAGACGGAGTACCTACAGAAGAAATTGAAGTAAAAACTCCGCTTGAGGTTTGCAAGCAGAATATTGTAAAAGATAACGCAATAGCTATCGTTCCTATTCTTCGCGCGGGACTTGGTATGGTAAACGGTGTTCACGTTCTTTTCCCGTCTGCAA
>JAFTMM010000068.1 GCA_017452405.1 Clostridia bacterium
ATACTCGTAATGACGACGATGATGGGGAGTATGCCCACAGAGAGCGCAGGTGGAGCGCAGATGGAAACTTTTACAAACGTTTGGCAAGCCTTGGGCTCTGTAAGCGGAACTTCAATGGGAATGAGCCTTGCGGGAATGTGCAATATCAATATTATGTATTTTGCAGTAGCGGTGCTTGTTTGTATTTTCGTTTCCGACGACTTCAGAAGCGGATATGCTAAAAACCTTTTTGCCGTTCGCTCATTAAAAACCGATTACGTAATTTCCAAAACCGTGATATGTTTTATCGCTGGCGCGTGTATGCTTCTCGGCTTTTTCATAGGCGCAATGATTGGTGGCGGGATTGCAAGACTTCCTTTTGAAATGACGGGATTCAACGCCCTTAACGTCATAGCAAAGCAAAGATTATGGCTTTCGATATTATTGTCTTTGGGCGTCAGTATGCTCCTGTTTAATATCGTACCTATGGTTGCTCCGCTTGATTCAGGAATAATAAACGTTATATTGAGCCTAGTTGGAGGCGCGCTTTTCAGCGTAGGACTCGGCGCAGTCGGTAATCAGGTATTGAGAAGAACGAGTCTTGTATAAATAAAAAAGCGCACAAACTAAGCGTTCCGAAAGTTTTTTCTTTTGGAACGCTTTTGTATTTCTAAACTATAACAACTCCGAATTTTCAGAAGTGGGATTGAAAGTATCCTCAACGCTGTACGTCGGGTGCATACCTAGCGTGTCGTAAGAAGCAGGGAGGGATTTAGGATTGAACCCGGTGATATCCTTAAAAACTCTGTTGAAGTTTCGTATCGTTCCGAAACCGCAGTCAATCGCAACCTTAGTCATCGTCACGTCTTCACGACGAAGAATTTCTATCGCTTTTTCCACTTTTACGAGGTTAAGGTACTGCGAAAAAGTCATGTCTGCCATTTTTTTGAAAAACTTGGAAAAGTATGACTCGCTCAGTCCGCAGAACTTTGAAGCTGACGACAGGGAGTAATTATCATATTTTTCATCAATTTCTTTAAGTAGCAGTTTATATCGAGCGGTATGATAATTTTCGTCTGCTGGCGCTGTCGTTATTTCCTCATTTGAAAAAATATCGATAACCAATCTTTCGATACGGTTGTTTACGGATAACGCATAAAGTTGACTGCGTTCCGAAAGTTCGCGGTCGATAATCTCAAAAAGTTTATCAAGGCCATAGTCTTTGCGAAGTACGGGATTTATCAGTCTTGTATCCTGCACAATACTTTTTACGAGTTTGCTGTCAAAAAGGAAGAAGGTAAGCACACTTCCTTGATCTGCTTTTATATAATGCGTTTTCTTGGACTCCACGTAAATGGTCTGCGCTTCACGCAAAATTATCGCTTCGCCGTTTATGTAAACCGTAGCCGATCCTTTATCTGCATAAATGATTTCGCAGTCCGAATGCCAATGGGGCAAATTATCCAGATTTCTGTATTTTCCTACCCAAACTCGCGTATCTCCCGAATACTTGCGCAGTTCTCTTTTTGCCAGCATTTTTCCAGTTCCTCCCGAAAATCTTAATTTAGTATAACATGTAAAGCGGTATTTGTCTACTCTTTTCGTGTGAATTTTTTTATACAAGTAGAACCGAGCTTATGATACAGCTGAAAATGTCCATAATTTAGCGGTATACTTCTTTATTTATCGACATTATATCTGTTAAAATATATCTATGAAAGGTATACGTAAAATAAATTTGGAAAAATGCGTAATAGGTATAGAACTTGGCTCAACGCGAATTAAAGCGGTACTGACCGACGAAAAGGGCAAAGTACTTGCAAGCGGAGCAAGTGAGTGGGAAAACCGCTACGAAAACGGACTTTGGACGTACTCGGAGGAAGACGTAAGCGTTAACCTTCGTGCGTGTTACTCGGCACTTAAAGCTGACGTTATGGCTAAGTACGGCGAAAAGCTGACTAAAGTAGGCTATATGGGCGTGAGCGCAATGATGCACGGCTATATAGTAATGGATTCCTCGGACAATCTGCTCGTGCCTTTCCGTACTTGGCGTAACAATAACGCCGAAGCCTCTGCTATCGAGCTTACCAAAGTAATGGGATTTCATATTCCTGCGCGTTGGAGCGTAGCGCATATTTATCATGCGGTTAAAAATGGCGAACCGCACGTTGCTGATATTGCTTTCCAGACAACTTTGGAGGGATACGTTCACTATAAGTTAACGGGAAAGAAAGTAATCGGCGTGGGCGAAGCTTCGGGCATGTTCCCGATTACGGATAATGCGTACGATATCGGCGCGCTTGCCGTATTCGACCGATTGACTGCAAAGTATAATCTGCCTTGGAAACTTGCGGACGTATTACCTGAAATTCTCGTGGCAGGCGATAATGCGGGTTATTTAACCGAAGCAGGCGCAAAATGGCTGGACGTTGACGGCGATTTGCTTGCTGGCGTGCCTCTCTGTCCGCCCGAAGGCGACGCAGGCACTGGTATGGTTGCGACTAATTCCGTCCGTCCCCGTACGGGCAACGTGTCGGCTGGTACTTCCATATTTGGTATGATCGTTCTTGACCGACAGCTTGAAAAAGTCTACGACGAAATAGACGTTGTAACCACGCCTAGCGGTGATCCCGTCGCAATGGTGCATTGCAATAACTGTACGTCCGATCTCAACGCGTGGGTGAACGTCTTTGCAGAGTTCGCCGAGGCAATAAACGCGCCGATTGAAAAGAACGAGCTTTTCCGCGCACTATTCACTTCCGCAAAATTAGCGGACGAGGATGCAGGCGACGTATTGTCTTATAACTACGTATCTGGCGAAAACATCACTCACGTCACCGAAGGCAGACCTATGCTTCTTAGAAAGACGGAAAGCAAATTTAACCTTGCAAACTTCATGCGCTCGCAGTTATATTCGACTATGGCAACGCTTAAAATCGGTCTTGATATAATGAAAAAGGAAAACGTCAGGATTGATTCTCTCCTTGCTCACGGCGGACTTTTTAAATCTGACGGACCGCAAAGCTACCTTGCTTCTGCATTGGGCGCACCGGTAACGGTTATGCGCACGGCAGGCGAGGGCGGAGCGTGGGGCATGGCTCTTCTTTCCGCATACGCGCTGTCGAATAGAAAACTTTCGCTTGCCGATTGGCTGGACGATATTTTTAAGGGAGAAGAAAGTGTAACCGTATTGCCCGACCAAGCAACTACGGACGGCATGGAAAAGTTCATAGCGTCGTATAAAAAAGGACTTCCCGTAGTTCGTGAAGCGGTTAACGCGCTGTCGGATAATAAAACTCATCAGTCAACGTTGCAAGCATTGAAAGAAACGGTGCTTAAAGCTAATCTCGATCTTGTGAAAAACGGACTCGTGCTCTATACATGGGGAAACGTCAGCGCAATTGACCGAGAACGCGGACTCGTCGTAATTAAGCCGAGTGGAGTGGACTACGACGGCATGACGGCGGAGGATATGGTCGTGGTAGACCTTGACGGCAACGTCGTTGAAGGTAAATACCGCCCGTCCAGCGACACGCCTACGCATATTGAGCTGTATAAAGCGCACCCCGAAATCGGAGGCGTAGTACATACTCATTCCACTTACGCTACCGCACGCGCGCAGTCTGGCAAGCCTCTTACCGCATACGGCACGACGCACGCCGACTACTTCTACGGCGACGTACCTTGTACGAGGGCGCTCACTAAAGAGGAAATTGACGAGGCGTACGAAAAGAATACCGGCTTAGTTATTAACGAAACGATAGGTGACAAGGACGCTCTTGCCGTACCGGCAATACTCGTCAAAAACCACGGACCTTTTGCGTGGGGCAAGGACGCAGACGACGCCGTTTACCACGCGACGGTCTTAGAAGAAGTGGCAAAAATGGCAAGCATAACCGAAAGTTTCAACAAAGAAGTAAACCGCGCAGACGACTATCTGCTTGACAAACATTATAACCGCAAACACGGCAAAAACGCCTATTACGGACAAAAGTGAGGATAACATGAAAAAACTTTATTTTATTACCGGAAGTCAGGACTTATACGGCGACGAAACTCTTGCACAAGTTGCAGTAGACAGCAAAACTATGGTTGAGAACCTGTCGAAAAAACTCAACAACGTGTGCGTTGAATGGCAACCGACCGTCAGAAATAGCGACGAAGTATACGAAGTATGCTTGAAAGCGACGGCAGATCCCGATTGCGTGGGCGTAATTACTTGGATGCATACGTTCTCGCCCGCGAAGATGTGGATAAGAGGGTTAAAAGCTCTCACCAAGCCTATGCTTCACTTGCATACGCAGGCAAACGAAAAACTGCCTTATAAGACCATAGACATGGACTTTATGAATCTCAATCAGTCCGCACACGGCGACCGTGAGTTCGGCTTCATTTGTGCGCGAATGAACGTGAAGCGCGAAGTGGTGGTGGGTTATTACGAGAATCCTGACGTTATTGCAAAGATTGCAAAATTTGCGGACGTTGCGATTGCTCTTGCATACTCTCAGACTCTCCGCGTGGCAATGTTCGGTAACAATATGCGCGACGTAGCTGTTACCGACGGTGACAGAGTAGAAAGCGAAATTCGCTACGGCTGGAACGTAAACTACTATGGAATAGGTGACCTCGTGAAAATCGCAAATGAAGTATCGGATGCGGAAATAACCGCAAAAATGCAGGAGTATACTTCCAAGTACGAGATGAATACCGACAAGATCGATTCGGTTAAAGAACAGGCAAAGTACGAGGTTGCTCTTGATAAGTTCATTGCGAAGAATCGTATCGGTGCGTTTACCGATACCTTCCAGGACCTTCACGGATTGCGTCAGCTTCCCGGTATTGCAGTTCAGAACGTAATGTCAAAGGGCGTTGGTTTTGGACCTGAAGGTGACTATAAGACCAGCGCGCTCATGGCTGTACTTTGCAAAATGGCAGAAAATAAGAAGGGTGCAACCGCATTTATCGAGGACTATACGTACGACCTTACCGCAGGTAGCGAGCTTGAACTTGCTTCGCACATGCTCGAAGTGTCGCCGGTATTCGCGAAGAATACTCCCAAAATTGAAGTACACCACCTTGGCATAGGCGATAAAGAACCGCCTGCGCGTCTTGTGTTTGACGGAGTGGCTGGAGACGCAATCGCAGTTTCTATGGTTGACATGGGCGACCGCTTCCGCCTCATTTGCGCAAAGATCGAGATGGTAGAACCGCCTTACGACATGCCTGCGCTTCCCGTAGCGCGTTTGATGTGGAAGTTAAAGCCCGATTTCCCGACGGGTGCAGCAGCTTGGGTCAAAGCAGGCGGAGCGCATCACGCAGTAGTTTCCACTGCACTTGACGTAGCCGACATCCGTCTCTTTGCAAAACTTACCGACACCGAACTTATCGTTATTGACGAAAAGACCGAACTTCCTTTCGGTGCGTAAGCAGTTTTAAGCTTAATAAAACAAAAAAGTCACCTCGCATAAGAGGTGACTTTTTGCATACTTAAATGACTTATCAATCGAATATCATCGTGGCGAAATAATCGTCGGGCGTTTCGGCGCGTCTTATCATTCTCACGCTTCCGTCCTTTTGGAGCAGAAGTTCTGCGGAACGCAAGCGTCCGTTGTAGTTATATCCCATTGCAAAGCCGTGCGCGCCGGTATCGTGAATAGCGATAATATCGCCTTTTTCAAGCTGAGGAAGCATGCGGTCGATTGCAAACTTGTCGTTGTTTTCACAAAGTCCGCCGACTACGTCATACTTAACCGTGCAAGGCGCATCTTCTTTGCCGAGTACGGTGATGTGGTGATACGAACCGTACATAGCAGGGCGCATAAGATTTGCGGCGCAAGCGTCCACGCCTGCGTATTCCTTATAGATATGCTTGAAGTGAAGCACGGTGGTGATAAGATTACCGTACGGTCCGAGCATATAACGTCCGAGTTCGGTACGAATGGAGGGCTTGAGATTGCCCGTGAATACTTTCTCGTATTCCGCTCTTACTTTCTTGGCAATAACGGGGATACTCGGCTTATCCTCTTCGGGGCGGTAGGGAATACCTACTCCACCCGAAAGGTTTATGAACGCAAACTCCGCGCCCGTTTCTTCCGCAAGCTCTCTTACTGTTTCAAACAGAATACCTGC
>JAFTMM010000069.1 GCA_017452405.1 Clostridia bacterium
ATCATAAATACGACGCGCTTGAACATACTTTTAGGGTGGTTCGCGCTTCGCAACCGTCCATTCGCACGGCGGCGCTTTTTCACGATATAGGCAAAGCCGAATGTGTCCGAGTAAGCGGTAATATGCACGGACACGACTCGGTGGGTGCTGAGATGTTAGAGAGAATTCTCGGCGAGGAGCGCTTGGGCTTGCCTTCAAAAGAAGCGGACAGAGTTATAAGGCTGGTGCGCTGGCATATGTACGACAAAGAGCGTCAAACCAAAAGTGGTAAAATGCTACTCTTCGTCGCAAAACAGTTTGATATTATCGACGACCTTTCCGAGCTTATGGACGCGGATAGTATGGGCAAAGGTACTTGCGTAACGGCAGAACCAAACCGATTAAAGGAGTTCCGAGACAAGCTGATCGAAAGCAAAGCGCCTATAAGATTGGGTGATTTGAGAGTCAACGGCGTGGATATGAAAGAGCTTGGCTTCGAAGGTGAAGGAATCAAGAAGATATTGGAAGAATTGCACGATATGTGTATACTTGATCCTGCGCTTAATAACCATAAAAAATTGATGGAACTTGCGAAAAAACGCGGAAAAAGGAATATAGAATGCGAATAGACCTCATATTAAACGTATGAGGTTTTTCTTTTCCACAAAGTGGCGGGCAATTGTATTATTGCTTGCTGTAATAATAATTGCTATATCTGCTACTTGCGTGGAAACTACCGCAAAGGCGTCGCCTATGCCCGACCTTACTTTCGTGTACGGCGACAAGAAATTCGAGTATTATGAAAAGTACGTAACACCCACAGATTCCACTATGGGCGAAGACTTTTCAAAGCGCAAACTGAACGCGCCCATATCCGAAAAGATCGAGCTGGTAGGCAGGCTTGTCAAGAGCGGTTCGGAGCTTAAGGACGCGATGCTTTATTGCTTTCCGTTCCTAGCTGATACCGTTAAGCGGGCAAGAAGTGAAATTTGCGCCCCTCCAACCGAAGGAGAGCTTAGGTTTTATCCCGATCGAAAGCCAATGTTCGAAATTAAGCGTTCGTCGCCCGGCTATGAACTCGATGAAGATAAAATTTATGAAGACGCTTACTATGCTTTAAGTAAAGGTCTTAAGAAAGTAGCAGTTTCGGTAAAAATATTAAACCCCACCATAACTGCGGAAAAACTGTCCGCTTTTACCAAACTACGGGCAAAATTTTCCACGTCTTACGAGTCGAGCACGGACGAGCGCAAGCATAACATTGCGCTTGCTCTTTCACGAATCAACGGCACGTGCGTTCACCCGGGCGAAAAGTTTTCTTTTAACGCGGTGGTTGGTAAACGTACTGCGGAAAGGGGCTTTATGTCAGCGAAAATTATCGTAGAAGGGAAATACGTCGAAGGAGTAGGCGGTGGAGTGTGTCAAGCTTCGACAACGTTGTATAACTGCGCGCTCCGAGCGGGTATGAAGATCACGGAAGTACACCGACACTCACTCGTTCCAACGTACGTAGAGCCCTCCTTTGACGCTATGGTCAACGGTAGCGGTTGTGATTTTCGCTTTAAAAACGATACGGAGGCGCCTATTTATATCCGAACTTATGTGGACGATAAAAAAGTAACGGTGGAAATGTATTCTTCTCGTCTTTCATACGATATAGACTGCAAATCAGTCACTTTATACTGCGGTGAGCGCCCTGAAGACGAAGAATTTGTTGACGTGGATCGGAAATATACTGAAGGCATGTATAGCGGTGAAAAGGTGCGGGTGAGCGGAAGCGCTCCTGCATTAACGAGTGAAGGCTACGTCGTTTTCACTTATTCGGACGGCAGAACGGAATCGTTTAGAATAAGACAGGACGAGTACGCCGAATGCGCAGGCAGGGTTGCAGTCGCGCCTTAATCTAATTTGCCAAAAAACGAGCTTATAACTATTGACATTTTACCCTCTTTTGATATATACTATAAACTATATAACGAATAATCGAGAGGTGTATACTTTGGATAGTAACAACAATTCGAATAATAAAAATAATCTAGGACTCTGGCAACGCATAGGCGCGCTTTCATACGATAAAAAATTTTTGTTGGTTCTTGGCGTAGCTCTCGTAATTTTTGCAATATTGATACTGATATTTGCTCTTACGCTGGGCGAAAATATGAATTGGTACGGATTATTGATCGGTATGGCAATCGTGCTTTGCGTAATACTCGGGCAATATTCTTGTGTAAAACAGGGCTATTATAACGATCTCGTGTTTGATTACGTAATAATTGCGGTACCGGTTGCCTTCGGTGGTGGAGTTCTTTATTTTGGATTTTCAAACAACTTCAATTTCGGCGGTATTGCAGTAATAGGCGCGTTATTCGGCGCAGTAGTCGGACTTCTCCTTGCTAAAATTATATACGCTAAGTTCACGAAGAAGCCTTCTGTTAAGATGATGCAAATGCTCGATCTTGCAGCGGTATTCGTGCCTCTCGGACAGGCGATAGGCAGAATTGGCTGTTATTTCGGCGAATGTTGTTATGGTATTGCCGTGGATTTTGACTTCTTCCCGTTTTCGTACAAGGTGCACGGCGTGCTTCACCTCGGCAATCCGTTCATTGAATCGTTGTGGTGCTTAATCGGCTTCATTCCTTTGTTTATTATGTACCTTTCCAAGCGCAAAAGCTTCAATGGACTTTATATATCCTTATATTGCATTTGGTATGGAATAGAGCGTTTCGTTCTTGAATATTTCCGCGATCCGGCACAGAAGTTACAATTATTTGGCGGTTATGGCGACGGCTTTGGCGTTTCGCAGTTTACCGCGCTTCTTATGGTTGCATTCGGTGTAATCTGGATCGGGCAGTATATTGTAAGAGCGAAATTAGCCGGCAAAAAAATTATGATTTTCGTGCCGAAAGACCAACTTTCCGACGAATATTTTGAATATAATAAGACCGTATACGCAAACCCTCACGGCGACGGAAACGGCAATCGTTACGTTCCTCCCGTAAAGGCGGAAGATGCCGTTGAGCAGAACGCGAGTATTGACGAAAATAAAGAATAAGGCTGGACGACATGACCGACGAAGCAAAATATACATTAAGTCCTAAAAAACGTTTCATATGCAACCTGATTGCTGCAATCGGTATTCTTACCTGTGGCGCGGTGCTTCTCGTGTTCGGAATAATAGGGAATGGCGTAGGCGTATACGTTTCACAACTTATAGTCCCTGTAATACTGCTTACTATAGGCTTGATTTTTATGATAACGTCGCTTATACAGATGAACACGGTGACTTTTTATCTCGCGATAGTATTTCTCGTATGTTCACTCGTGTCTTTTCTGGCTCACTTCACTCCGCTTTCGTACGGCATGATTTATCCTTTGTATATAGCGTCGCCGGCGATTGCATCACTCTTTACCATGATCATGAGTAAGGAATACGCGTTCCATTTAAGACTAATTTTCCTTTTTGCAGTACCGGCGGTATTTTTCCAGCTCTTTGCGACCGAACTGTGGTCGCTTAGCGTGCTCGTGCCCGTACTACTTATGTATTGTGGACTTGTAGTTCTTAGTTTTGCGCTTTCTGCAAATAGCGTATCGGAGGAATAATTTATGCAACCCACGCGTAATTTAACTTTAATGACCGACCTTTATGAACTTACAATGATGAATGGCTATCACGCGATCGGATCATCGGACAGAGTAGCCGTTTTCGACCTATTTTTTCGACAGTCGGGACAGATTTCCTACGCAATTGCATCGGGACTTGAGCAAGCGGTAGAGTACATACAAAATCTTCATTTTTCGGAGGAGGATATTGAATATCTTCGCCAAAGCGCAGGGCTTGGCGAAGAGTTCCTTCAAACGCTTAAGAATTTTCGTTTTACCGGAGATATTTACGCCGTACCCGAAGGCACGATAGTCTTTCCTAACGAACCTATTTTGATCGTGCGCGCTCCGCTTTCCGAAGCGCAGTTAATAGAGCCAGCGCTTCTGAATATAATAAACCATCAGACTCTTATCGCAACCAAGGCGTCAAAAGTGAAAATGTCGGCAGGAAAGGCAACGGTCGCTGAATTCGGTCTTAGACGCGCGCAAGCTCCCGACGCAGGAATATACGGCGCTAGAGCGAGTGTAATAGGCGGTTGTTCGAGTACGTCTAACGTGCTTGCAGGCAGACTTTTCAATATCCCGATTAAGGGAACGATGGCGCATAGCTGGATAATGAGCTTCGATAGCGAACTTGAAGCATTTCGAAAATTCGCGGAAATCTATCCTGATAATACGCTTCTTCTCGTGGACACTTACGATACCCTTCGTAGCGGTATTCCCAATGCAATAAAAGTTTTTGACGAACTGAAAGCAAAGGGCAAAAAACCGCTCGGAATACGTCTTGATAGCGGTGACCTTGCATATCTTTCCAAAAAAGCACGCAAAATGCTGGATGACGCAGGGCATAACGACGCAATAATCTTTGCTTCTTGCGACCTTGACGAGTACGTTATTTCTTCACTTAACGAACAGGGCGCTAAAATAGATGCTTACGGTGTAGGAACGCGACTTATCACAAGTCAAAATATGCCTTCACTCGGTGGAGTTTATAAACTTGCCGAACTCGTAGAAAACGGCGTTAGAGTACCTAAGATCAAAATTTCGGACACTCACGATAAGATTACGAATCCCGGTTTTAAGACCGTATACAGAGTATACGATGATGAGGGCATGGCGTTTGCCGATCTTATAGCGCTGAATGATGAGGTAATAGACGAAAGCAAACCGCTTAAACTAACTCATCCCGAAATGCGTTGGAAAACGACTACTTTGGATAAGTATACGCTGAGAAAACTACTCATTCCCGTTTTCGTTAACGGCAAATTGGTTTACGAGCTTCCCGAACTTTCAGACATAGCGGATTACGGCAAAAATGAGAAATCAACCTTTTGGGACGAATATCTTAGAAACGTCAATCCCGAAATATATAAAGTTGATTTATCCGACGAATTATACGAACTGAAAGTGAAGCTTATAGCGGAGCATACCGGAGGCAAAAAATGAAGTTCCGTACTGTGAAAAACGGCTACGACCAAACCGAGGTAGACGAGTATCTCAAGCGCATACGTGAAGTATACGACGAGACGCTCGTTGCGCAACGCGATCGTATCTTTTCTTTGAAAGACGAACTCGTAAAGGCCGAAGCCGAGCTTGCGGAATATTCAGCGCAAAAATCGCAAATCAGCAAGGCTATCGAGTCCGCGCTTTCCAAAGCCGACGAAATCGAGAGGCTGACGAGAAAGAAAATTGCCAAAGAACTTTCCGCGCTTCGCAAGTTCCATAAAAAATGGGTGGAATATTTTGCGGAAATACTTCGCAAATATCCGCTTGACGATACGCTAAAAAAAGCCAGCGATACGGATAAGGCGATAGCCGACTTGCTTGACGAAGCCGATTCAACGCCAAATAGCGAATTTAAGTCGGAGGATTTCAATCCGGTAGAAATGATGGAAAACCATCTTGCAGGAAAAAGCGCAGATGAACCTTTTGATTACGACGCCGCTCTTCATCCCGAAGAAAATCTTGAACAGATCTTAAAAGATCTCGGTGTATTTTTTGACGATTAATAAACCTTAAACCGATAACTTTCCGATATTAGGAAAAGCGAGGTGCAAAATGCTTAACGACCTTATCAAAAAAGCAAACGTATTGGCATGTGACGCCGATAAATCTCCCGACGTAGCTTCGGAATACGAACGCGTTTTAAACGAGACGTTGTCTTTTATTTCGAGTAATAATATTCCGCGTGATACCGTCGTGATTATCGAAAACAGACTATGCGCAGAGATCGCCAAAGAGAGGGCAGAACACGATATTAAGGTTGCGCTCGCTAAAGCAAAGGCGGAGCTCGATCGTGCTCGCAAAAACGAAGCGTGGTATGCGCGCGCCGTTAATACAGGAAAGGGTTACGCCGAAACGGTATATTTGGAATGCAGAGCGCATAAAGACGACGTAGGAATCGAGGTTTCCAGAACCAAAGGCGCAGCAAGACAAGCGGCAATAGCTAAATATCTTGAAGCGGATAAATTGTTCCAAGAAGCAAGAGAAGAATTTAAGCGAGTAGGTAATACTGACAAAGATCGCCTGCTTTCCGCTTATAATGAAGCGCGCGCGAAAGCGCAGGAATGCGAAAAAACTTTCAAGGGTTTGCAAGATCAACTCCGCGCGGGCACGAACGTCGATTTCGTTCCGGGTAATGGCGTGATAGCGCGGACACTTGGCGTTAAAACTTCACCTCACAAAGAAGTTGCCTCCGGCGCGGTATACGCTTTCGACGAATATCCCGTACATCTTGAAGACGACGTGCTTTTAGGTGAAGTAGTCGAGGAAGATGAAGAAGAAAAAATTTACAGCGGAGTGCCCGTTGAGTATTCGTCTTCATGGAATAACGACGACGTTTCCGTTCAGGTAGCAGGTATTGTTAATAACATATTAAACGATAACGAACGCTTTAAGTTTATTCTTGAAGAAGTGCGTTTCCAGGCTTCTCTTGAAGTTGCTAAAATCCGCGAAGAAGTGGAAAAGATAAAAAATGAAGCTATGCAGGAAGTGCGCGCGCTAATGCAAGAACTCCGCCAGCTGAAAAGTGACGCCGCATATCTTCGTATGGAAGCCAACCGCGCGCAAGCAGCGGCAGGAGCATTAGATAAAGCAAGATCAACTGCTACGCTTAACGCGAAACGTACTGCGGTTGCGGCAAGAAAAACGATAGCAGCCGCGCGAAAAGCAATAGATGCGGCGCGTGATATGCGCGGATATTAATTAACGAAACACAGCCGAAAGTCAAAAACGACCTCGGCTGTTTTTTTGAGAAAATTTATTAAGGGTAGCCTTAACGATTTGACACGAGGTATTGATTTATAGTATAATCGTCAGGATATACAATGGCGGTTTGCGGAGATTTTACGTTCTCTTAAATTGTATATAATAATGCAAGGAGAAATTTATGACGAGTATTGAAAGATATCGGGAATGGAAAGAAAAAGTAACCGACCCTGCTCTTAAAAAAGAACTCGAAAAGATGGAGGGGGACTCTGTTGCAATTGAAAACGCGTTTTATAAAGATTTGGAGTTCGGTACGGGTGGTATGAGAGGTATCCTCGGCGTAGGAACTAACTGTCTGAATATTTATAACATAAGAAACGTAACCGAAGGCGTTTCCAGAGCTATGGAAGCGAAGGGAAAGAAATCTGCGGTTATAAGCTACGATAGCAGAATTAATTCCAAACTTTTTGCAAAAACGACTGCATCGGTGTTTGCATCACACGGTTTTAAGGTATTTCTCGTGCCTGAAGAATCTCCGACGCCTTTCCTTTCGTATGCAGTTAGAAAACTCGCCTGCGATATGGGCGTAATGATTACGGCAAGTCATAATCCCAAGCAATATAACGGTTATAAGCTGTTCGACGCAACCGGTTGTCAGGTGCTCGACGATGAAGCAAACGAGATTATTTCATACGTGGACAAGGTAGACCCGTTTGAAGTTAAGCCCCGCACTTTTGAGTATTATTTGAAAAACGGCGCTATTACCTACGTTGAACAGTGGGTATACGGCGCGTTCCTCAATGACGTAGAAACGCAAGCGCTCAATGACGTAAAGCCTTTAAAGATAGTTTATACTCCACTTAACGGCGCAGGCTTTAAGCTCGTGCCTGAAGTTCTTTACGAACGCGGATTTAAAGATATTACCATAGTGGAAAAACAGGCTATGCCAAACGGCAGATTCACGACCTGTCCTTTCCCCAATCCCGAAAAACCGGAAGCGCTTAAGCTTGCTATCGAACTTGCGGAGAAAAACGGCGCAGACCTTGTTCTTGCTACCGATCCCGACTGCGACAGAGTGGGTATCGCGGTAAAACACGAAGGCAAATACGTTCTCTTGACGGGTAATGAAGTAGGCGCGCTCCTTACGGATTACGTTCTCGGCACGCGTTACGCGCGTTGGAATCTTCCTGCAAACGCCGTAGTGGTAAGAACCATCGTGACTTCCTCTCTCGTTGATAAAATTTGCGAGAACTTCGGCGTTTCGGTAACTTGTGTGCTTACCGGCTTTAAGTGGATAGGAAACGTAATTGAAAAGCTCAAGGCAGAGGGTGATGCAAACCGTTTCGTGCTTGGATTTGAAGAGAGTTACGGATATCTCATAGGAACTCATTGCCGTGATAAGGATGCCGTCGTTGCGTCTATGCTTATTGCAGAAATGACGAGCAATTACGCTTCCGAAGGCAAGACTTTGATTGACCAACTTAACTTGCTCTATCAAAGATACGGCAAGTATGAACATAAAAATATTTCCAAGAAATTTGAAGGCGCGTCGGGTAATGCGAAGATGAAAGCTCTTATGGATTCTCTCCGCACTTCTCCTATTTCCGTTCTCGGCGGAGGAAACGTAATTAACAGCATAGATTTTATGGATCAATCGGTTTACGACGTTCCCAAATCCAACGTAATGCTTTACGAAACGGACAACGGTCTTACCGTCGTAGTAAGACCTTCGGGTACCGAACCCCTTATCAAATTCTATATCACAGCATCTAAGAGCGAGCAGGAGAACGAAGCATTGTTCGAAGCCGCTATTTCCGACATTAATAAAATTTTCGCTTAGCGAACTGAAAAAATCACCGTACGGTGATTTTTTCTTAAAAAAGAACTATATTAATTTTGTAAGGATACTTCCTTAATACGGAGAACAGACATACAATGAAAAAAGCTTACTTGATTTTGGAAAACGGCGACGTTTACGAAGGTACTTCGATAGGCGTTAGCGGTGAAAGCGTCGGTGAAGTAGTATTCACTACGGGTATGGGTTCCTATATGGAAACTCTTACCGATCCTTGCTACTACGGGCAGATTATTGCGCAGACTTTTCCTCTTATCGGAAATTACGGCGCCATTACGCCGGAAACGGAAAGTAAAAAATCGTATTGCAAAGGCTATATAGTTCGTGAGCTTTGCAGAGTCGGAAGCAATTTCCGCCTTGAAAGCGAACTTGAAGACTGGCTTATTGCAAATAACGTAGTAGGAATTGAGGGTATTGATACGCGCCGACTTACCAAGACTCTCAGAGAGTGCGGTGTTATGAACGGAATGATCACGCCGACTCTTGCACGTAAAGCTGAAAAACTCGAAATAATCAAAGCCTATAAGGTTAAGGACGCTATTAAAAACACCGCTTCTGCTGAAAAGAAAACGGTAGGCGAGGGCAAGCGCGTTGCGCTTATCAATTATGGAGCGCTCGGTAATATCGCGCAAGAGCTTACGTCGCGCGGATGCGAAGTAACCGTTTTCCCCTCCACTGCGACCGCAGAAGACGTTCTTTCAATCAATCCACTCGGTATAGTACTCTCGGACGGCGCAGGCAACCCTGCCGAAGCCAAGGCGGAAGTGGAGCAGATAACAAAGCTTAACGAAGCTAAAATTCCCACTTTCGGTATTAGTCTCGGACATCAGCTTATGGCGCTTGCTTGTGGAGCAAAACGGGTAAGCTTAAGTACGGTCACCGTGGAGCTAGCCAGCCCGTTAAGGACCTTGAAGCGGGTAAAGTACGCATTACTGCGCAAAATCACGGTTACGTCGTTCGTCGTAATTCGCTTTCCGAAGAAATCGGCAAAGCTACTATGATTAACTTAAACGACAAGTCCATCGAGGCGATCGAGTACTTAGACCGCCCTTGCTATACGGTGCAGTTCGCTCCCGACAGCGCAGACGTTGACAAGTTCGTTAAGATGATTGAGGAGGTGCGCAATGCCTAAATATAAAGACATAAAGAAAGTACTCGTAATAGGCTCCGGCCCTATAACCATAGGACAGGCGGCAGAGTTCGACTATGCCGGCACTCAGGCGTGCAACACGCTCCGTAGCGAAAATATTGAAGTCGTACTCGTAAACTCCAACCCCGCAACGATAATGACGGATAAGGCTATGGCGGATCAGATTTATATCGAACCGCTTACCGTTCCCGTTCTTGAAAGAATAATCAAGCAGGAAAAACCGGACGGAATACTTCCCGGTCTTGGCGGACAGACGGGCTTAACGCTGTCCATGCAATTAAATAAGAGCGGATTTTTGAAAGAGAATAACGTAAGACTGCTCGGAATGAATCCCGAAACGATAGATAAAGCAGAGGACAGACAGCTTTTCAAGGACACTATGGAATCTATCGGTCAGCCTTGCATACCCTCGCTCGTAGGAAACGACGTGCAGAGCGCCGTTGACTTTGCTAGCGAAATAGGCTATCCCGTAATTGTTCGTCCTGCATTCACGTTGGGCGGAGCGGGCGGTGGTATCGCAAACAACGAAGAAAGCCTTCGTGAAATTGCTTCAGGCGGTCTTTATCTCTCCCCCATAACGCAGGTTCTTATCGAAAAATGTATTTCGGGTTGGAAGGAAATCGAGTTTGAGGTTATGCGTGACCACGCTGGCAACGCAATCGCAATCTGCTCGATGGAAAATATGGATCCCGTTGGTATTCACACCGGCGACAGTACAGTAGTTGCGCCTTGCGTTACGCTTGCAAATAAAGAATACGGCATGCTTCGCAAAGCTGCTCTCGACATCATTACCGCTCTCGGTGTAGAAGGCGGTTGTAACGTGCAGTTTGCCTTGAAACCCGACAGTTTTGAGTACGCCGTAATCGAGGTTAACCCCCGCGTATCGCGCTCCTCGGCGCTTGCTTCCAAGGCAACCGGTTATCCTATTGCCAAGGTTTCCACGCTCGTTGCTCTCGGCTATAACCTTGATGAAATCCCTAATGCCGTTACCGACAAAACCAAGGCTTGCTTTGAGCCTACTATTGACTATATCGTAGTTAAGCTTCCTCGTTGGCCGTTTGATAAGTTCGTATACGCAAAGCGTACTCTCGGCACGCAGATGAAGGCTACGGGTGAGGTTATGGCTATCGCTCCCACCTTCGAGCAGGCGCTTATGAAAGCCGTTCGCGGTAGTGAAGGCTATAGCCTCGACAATCCTAAGTATAACGAATATCCCGACGAAAAGGTCGTTTCCTCGCTTATGCCTGCAAACGACTACCGTCTGTTCATGATCTACGAAGCTCTCAAGCGTAAGCTTAGAACGGTAGACGAAATTTGCGACGAAACCAAGATTGACAAGTGGTTCGTTACCAAAATTCAAAACCTTATTGATTATGAAGATTCGGTAAGAGGCAAGGTCATCTCGCCCGAGGAATATCTCAAGGGCAAGAAACTCGGCTATCCCGACAAGGTCCTTTCCTCTCTCAGCGGACACACTCTGCCCAAACACCGCAGAGCGGTTTATAAAATGGTAGATACCTGCGCGGCGGAGTTCTCCGCTCAGACGCCATATTTCTATTCTACCTACGACGACGATAATGAAGCTGTAGAGTTTATGAAGCAGAACGGTAGCGGAAAGCGCAGAGTAATCGTATTCGGTTCCGGACCTATCAGAATAGGACAGGGTATAGAGTTCGACTATGCTTCCGTTCATTGCGTATGGGCGTTAAAGGAAGCTGGTTGTGACGTAGCGATCGTCAACAACAATCCCGAGACGGTATCAACCGACTTCGACACCGCAGATAGACTTTACTTTGAACCTCTTACTCCCGAAGACGTAGATAACGTAATCGCTACCGAAAAGCCGTACGGCGCAGTCGTAGCGTTCGGCGGACAGACGGCAATTAAGCTCACTCAGCACCTTGCCGATTGCGGAGTTCGTATACTCGGAACTTCGGCAGATATGATCGACGCGGCAGAGGACAGAGAGCGTTTTGACGCCTTGCTCGAAAGACTGGACATCAGCCGACCTGCCGGTCTTACCGTAACCAACGTAGAAGACGCGCTCAAAGCGGGCGAATCTCTCGGTTATCCCGTGCTTATGCGTCCGAGCTACGTTCTCGGCGGACAGAATATGATTATCGCGTGGAGTGACGACGATATTAAGGAGTATATGCGCGTCATTCTTACCGAGAACCCCGACAATATCATTCTCATTGACAAGTACGTTATGGGTACGGAGGTCGAAGTAGACGCTATATGCGACGGAAAAGACATACTAATTCCGGGCATTATGGAGCACGTAGAGCGTACGGGCGTACACAGCGGTGACTCAATAGCTATCTACCCTGCGCAGAACCTTACTGATGAAATTACCGAAAAGCTCATTGAAAACACCAGAGAGCTTGCTCTCGGTCTTAACACTAAGGGCTTGATTAATATTCAGTATATTATCAAGAATAACAAGATTTACGTAATCGAAGTAAATCCTCGTTCTTCTCGTACCGTTCCTTATATCAGTAAGGTTACGGGAGTACCGATGATACAGCTTGCTACCGAATGTATGCTCGGCAAAAAGCTCAAAAAATTGGGTTACGGCACAGGACTTTACAGACGCAGTCCTTACGTTGCCGTAAAAGTACCCATCTTCAGCTTTGAAAAACTCACCGACCTTGATACGCACCTCGGACCTGAAATGAAGTCCACGGGTGAAGTACTCGGTATAGGCAAGAGTCTTGACGAAGCTCTGTTCAAAGGACTTTGCGCAGCGGGATACAATATGGATAAGCGCAACCGCAAGGGCGTACTTATCACCGTTCGTGACGCAGATAAGCCCGAAATCGCGCCTATCGCAAAGAAGTACAGCGAAATCGGTTACAAGCTTTACGCTACCGCAGGCACGGCAGAAGTTCTCAAGAATGCAGGTATGAGCGTAACCGTCGTTAATAAGATCAGCGACGGTGGCGCGGAAACCACCTTCGATACGCTTAATAACGGCAAAGTAAATCTTTTGATTTGCACCTCGTCCAGAGGCAGAATACCTTCCGAGGACGACGTAAAGCTCCGCCGTTTGGCAGTAACGCTTGCTATACCCGGTCTTACCTCGCTCGACACCGCAAACGCGCTTGCAAACTCGCTCCGCTCCAAGTATTCGCAGGGCAATATCGAGCTTGTGGACATTAACCGCATGAGAAGTGAAAAGCAGAAGCTGAACTTCGTTAAGATGCAGGGTACGGGCAACGATTATATCTATATTGATTGCCGCAGAACCGCCATTTATAATATGGAGTCCATTGCGGTTAACCTCTCCGATCGTCACTTCGGCGTTGGCGGAGACGGCGTAGTGTTCATCTGCGACTCGGATAAAGCGGACGCAAAAATGCTTATGTTCAACTCGGACGGTAGCGAAGGTCTTATGTGCGGAAACGCAATACGTTGCGTAGGTAAGTTTATTTACGACGACCGTAGCGTTAAGAGCAAGGAAATTACCGTAGAAACCAAGAGCGGTATTAAAGACCTGACGCTTTACGTCCGCAATAACCTCGTAACTTCCGCGCGCGTAGACATGGGCGCGCCCGAATTTGATGCGAAGAAGATCCCCGTAGCTCTTTCCGGAGAAGTAATCGATACGGCGGTAAATCTCGCAGGAGAGGAGAGAAAGATAACATGCCTTTCTATGGGTAACCCTCATTGCGTAATCCTCGTTGACGACGTAGATAATACTGACGTAGCAGGAATTGGCGCGGAAATCGAAAACGACGCGCTTTTCCCCGACAGAGTAAACGTTGAATTCGTACAAGTACTTGACGAATCTACGATAAAGGTGAGAGTGTGGGAAAGAGGTACGGGCGAAACGTTCGCTTGCGGTACGGGAACCTGCGCCACTGTCGTAGCGCTTACACGCCTCGGTAAATTCAAAGTGGGCGATAACGTAACCGTTAAAGTCAAAGGCGGAGAACTCACCGTGCAGTACACCGGAGAAACCGTATATCTTACCGGCGATGCTGTGGAAGTATATAAAGGAGAAGTAAGATTATAATGAAAATAAATGCAAATTACGACAAGATACAGAACAGCTATCTTTTCGTTGAGATCGCTAACCGTGTAAAAAAATATACTGCAGAAAACCCGAATGCCGAGCTTATTAAACTCGGAATCGGTGACGTAACTCGTCCGCTTGCGCCCTGCGTAGTTCAAGCAGGCGTAAAAGCAGTAGAGGAAATGGGCAGAGCGGAGTCGTTTCGCGGTTACAGCCCCGACTCGCAGGGCTACGACTTCCTCCGAAACGCAATCGTCAATTATTACTCGCTTTTTGGCGTAAAGGTAGGCGCGCACGAAGTACACGTTTCGGACGGCGCAAAGAGCGACTGCGGAAATATCGTAGACCTTTTCGACTCCGACAATACCGTACTCATTCCCGATCCCGTATATCCCGTATACCTCGACTCCAACGTAATGAGCGGAAGAAATATCATTTTCTGTAACGCGACCGAAGAAACTGACTTTGCTCCGCTTCCCGACAAGAACGTAGACTGTGATATTATCTACCTTTGCGCTCCTAACAACCCGACCGGCGCAGTATTCACTTACGACCAGCTTAAATGTTGGGTGGATTACGCAAACGAAAAGGGCGCAATAATTATATTTGATGCTGCATACGAAGCGTTCGTAAGCCAACCCGGCGTTCCGAGAAGTATTTTTGCGGTAGAGGGCGCAAGAAACTGCGCGATCGAACTTTGTTCGTTCTCCAAAACGGCAGGTTTCACGGGTACGCGTTGCGGTTATACCGTAGTTCCCGACGAACTTATGGGCGGAAAACTCGCTAAGATGTGGGCGCGCCGTCAGTCAACTAAGTTTAACGGAACGAGCTATATTCAGCAGAGAATGGCGGAAGCCGCATACTCCGAAGAAGGTATCAAGCAATGCCGTGAAAACATTGACGCATACAGACAGAATGCAAAACTCATCTCCGACGCTCTCACCGAAATGGGTATTTACCACACGGGTGGAGTAAACTCTCCCTACGTATGGCTTAAGTGTGGAATGGACAGCTGGGATTTCTTCGATAAACTTCTCACGCAGGCAAACGTAGTCGGAACTCCCGGTTCGGGCTTCGGCAAAAATGGCGAAGGCTATTTCCGCCTCACAGCTTTCAACACTTACGAAAA
>JAFTMM010000070.1 GCA_017452405.1 Clostridia bacterium
GCCTCGATTTGAACCGAAACCAAAACCGGAATTCGGAACGCCTTTACCCTTTATGCGTACTCGCGTACCCGTTTGAGTACCGGGGTTTACTTTATACGCAACGTCGCCGTCTATGGTGCGGACGTTGATTTCTCCGCCGAGCGCCATCGTGACGAAAGGTACTTTCACGGTGGAATAAATGTCGTTTTCCTGTCTACGGAAATCGGGATGTGAACGGACTACGACTTCCACTATAAGGTCGCCTCTCTGTCCGCCAAGACTGCCCGGTTCGCCCTCGCCTCTAATTCGAACTCCCTGACCGTTATCTATACCTGCAGGTATCTTGACTTTCATGCGTTTGCGCGCCGAAGTATATCCCGTGCCTGAACAGTCACGGCATTTTTCCTTTATTATCTTACCTGCGCCACCGCAATCGGGGCAAACGGTTACGTTACGAATTAATCCAAGCATGGACTGCTGAGTGCGCGTTATCTGACCGCTTCCACCGCAACGGGAACAGGTCACGGGCGAAGTACCGGGTTTCGCTCCGCTTCCTCCGCACGTTTTACATTCGCTTTTAGACGTCAGCTCTATTTCTTTTTCACAACCGAAAACAGCTTCGCCAAAGTCAATGCGAAGGACGTAGTTCAAGTCTGCGCCTCGCATAGGTCCGCTACGCGCGCGAGTTCGACCACCTCCGAACATTCCGCCAAAGATGTCACCGAAAATGTCGCCGAAAGACGAGAAGTCGCCGTTGAAGTTAAATCCACCAGCTCCTCCGCCTCCGTTCATAGCGTCGTGTCCACCCATATCGTACATCTTGCGCTTTTCGGAATCGGAAAGTACGCTGTACGCTTCGCTCGCTTCCTTAAATTTCGCCTCGGCTTCCTTGTCTCCGGGATGAAGGTCGGGGTGATACTTTTTCGCCAGATCGCGATACGCTTTTTTAAGCGTAGCTTCATCAGCGGATTTATCCACTCCTAATACTTCGTAATAATCTCTCTTTCTATCGTCTGCCATAATTCTCTATTCCTATATACTCATAGGATTTTACCAATATTCCAAAGTTTTGTCAAGCAAAATTAGCACTTGAAGCGTTCAAGTGCTAATTTTATAAATAGTGTGCCGTCTTAACGAATCTTTTCGAAGAATCTGTTTTCGTTCAATACTTCGTTAATATTACGATTTGCGCCGAGTGCAAGCATGACTTTTACTATCGTCATTTCGAAACTGCGGTCGCAAGAGAAAATACATTTTCCGCTGATTGATTTTGCGCTTGCGTATACGTTTGCCTTGCTGTCGATAGGTGAAAGTATAACGGGCACGCACAAATCGTTACAGTACTTTAGAAACGAAAGGAAATTAGTGTCCTCGCCTGCCGTGCAAATCGTTCCGCTATGGTACAGTTCGATTATTACCGCTTTGGGCTTAACGTTGTCAAAACGATAGAAAGTAAAGTCAAGTAATGCGCGCGCTTTTATTACTACGATATTGTTGCACAGACTGCTACCGTAAGGTTGAACGCGAACGTTAACGTCTGCAAGCGTAGGATTATACGCACTCTCGTTATAAATAAATCGTCCGTCTTTTACCACACCGAAATGTACGTCCATCAAACTACCGAACTTTCCACTAATCTGCCTTGCTTCGGTCAATCGGCTTGCAAGGTGAATTTTGCAATCACCGTAAGGGTTGCGGAAAGATACGAACACGCCGTGGCAGTCCGTCTGCATTATAAAGGCTACGGCAGAAGCGAAGTTATCTCCACCGTTGCTTCTAACGTCGTCTAACGGATAGAGCGAGCTTACCATTACGAGAGGTATGGGCAAGTCTGCAAATATTTGCGAAAAGTAATTCGCCGTGAAACAAAGTGTGTCCGTTCCGTGCGTGAGTATTATGCCGTCATAAGAATCGTAATCCACTCCGCGCACGCAATCTACCATCTTATAAAGGTCGTCGGATTGCACGTTTTCACTCAGTATGCTTACGGGCTTTAACTCGTCAAAAACGACGTCGCTACCATACTTCTCAGTATAACCGTTAATGAGTAGGCTTGCGCTCCTGCCGTCAAGATCTACCGCATCACCCTGAACCGACGAACCAATCGTTCCGCCTGTAAAAATTACGCAAATTTTATTTTTCTTCATTATTTTAAGTCCGTTAATTTATTTTGATAAAACATTCCCTGCAATCGGAACGCTTGGGGCATCTTTCGGGATTCGGACATGAAACCGTTTTTATTGCCTCTCCGGATATTTTTGACAGAACACCCGAAATATATCCTTTAAAAAAGCTACAATCTTTAGGCAATCCTAATTCAAGTTTTTTAGTCTGGAAGTTGTTCGTTATTAAAACCGCTTTTTCAAAAGCGTCGTAGCTGAGTTTGCCCCAACCTAGTAAATAAGATTTGACGAAGCATTCTTTATCCGTACTATCGCAATTTTCCTAATCATTATACAAATTTTATTATAAATAGTCAATAGAGTGTGGCGAAAAAGTGAGTTTCAGGCACAAAAAAAGGCCTTGCCTTAGCAAAGCCTTTATTGTTCGTAAGTTACGAATTATTCGCTGATAAGCTTACCGAAGTGCTTAATCGTTCTAACCATCTGGCTGGTATAGGAGTTCTCGTTATCGTACCAGGAAACTACCTGTACTTCATAGAGGTCGTCAGTGATCTTAAGAACGGAAGTCTGAGTAGCGTCGAAGAGCGAACCGTAGGTCATTCCAACGATATCCGACGAAACGATTTCGTCCTCGTTGTAGCCGTAAGACTCGTTAGATGCTGCCTTCATAGCTGCGTTGATGCCTTCCTTGGTAACGTCAGTGCCCTTAACAACTGCGGTAAGGATAGTGGTCGAACCGGTGGGAGTAGGAATACGCTGAGCAGCGCCGATGAGCTTGCCGTTAAGCTCGGGGATTACGAGACCGATTGCCTTTGCAGCGCCGGTGGAGTTGGGAACGATGTTGATAGCGCCTGCACGGCTACGACGAAGGTCGCCCTTTCTCTGGGGACCGTCAAGGATCATCTGGTCGCCGGTGTAAGCGTGAATGGTGCACATGATACCGCTCTGAATGGGTGCGTACTTATTGAGCGCGTCAGCCATGGGAGCAAGGCAGTTGGTGGTGCAGGAAGCAGCCGAGATAATGGTGTCTTCCTTGGTAAGGGTATTGTGGTTAACGTTATAAACGATAGTCTTGAGATCGTTGCCTGCGGGAGCGGAAATGATAACGTACTTAGCGCCTGCGTCAACGTGTGCCTGAGCCTTAGCCTTGCTGGTGTAGAAGCCGGAGCATTCGAGAACTACGTCGATTCCGAGCTCGCCCCAAGGGCAGTCAGCAGCGTTGGGGTTCTTGTAGATGGTGATCTCTTTACCGTCAACGGTGATCGAACCGGGGGTTACTACGGTCTTGCCGTCTTCTGCCATAACGGGTTCTTTGCTGGTGATGCAGTGGTTAGCGCCATTGATACCTGCGTAGTTGCCCTGAGAAGAATCGTACTTAAGGAGATGAGCGAGCATCTTGGGAGAGGTGAGGTCGTTGATTGCAACGATTTCGAAGCCCTCTGCGCCGAACATCTGACGGAAAGCAAGTCTTCCGATACGACCGAAGCCGTTGATTGCTACCTTAACGTTTTTGGTTGCCATATTAATTAATTCCTCCATAGAAATTTTCTTTGCATTTATTTTTTATCCTGCATTTGGTAGTATACCCCAAACTGCGACAAAAATCAAGAAAAATCATATAAAAAATGTAAATTGAACCGTATATTTTGCAAATTATAGAAAACAGACGAATTTTATTCATTTATCTTACCGCTTATGTCGCTCAAATCGGTTAGGGTTAGGGTTATTCGATTGACAGAAGAAATCAGTAGTGTTATAATATAAGGCGGTGAGCGTTGGCACTCACCACTTATTTTGAAATCTACTATTACATGGAGGAAATATCCCAGATGAAAAAAATGACTATCGATGGTAATACCGCCGCTTCGCACGTTGCGTACGCTTTCTCTGAAGTTGCGGCTATTTATCCCATCACCCCGTCGTCGCCTATGGCGGAATCCGCTGACGAATGGGCGTCCAAAGGTCAGCTTAACATGTTCGGTCAGCCTCTCCGCATTGCAGAGTTGCAGTCCGAGGGCGGAGCTGCAGGCGCGGTTCACGGTTCGCTCACTGCCGGTGCGCTTACCACTACTTACACCGCTTCTCAAGGCTTGCTCCTTATGATCCCGAATATGTACAAGATAGCCGGCGAGATGCTCCCCACCGTATTCCACGTTTCTGCGCGTGCGCTTGCTGCTTCTGCGCTTAACATTTTCGGCGATCACTCCGACGTTATGGCTTGCCGTCAGACCGGTTTTGCTATGATGTGTTCGGGTAGCGTTCAGGAAGTTATGGACCTCGCTCTCGTTTCTCACCTTGCAACCTTAAAGAGTAAGATTCCTTTCCTTCACTACTTCGACGGTTTCAGAACCAGCCATGAAGTAAGCAAGATCGACGTTATCGAATACGACGAAATGAAGTCTCTCGTTAATATGGATGAAATCCGTGACTTCAAGAACCGCGCTCTTAACCCCGAGCATCCCGTTCAGAAGGGTACCGCTCAGAACCCGGATATTTACTTCCAGGGACGCGAAGCCGTAAATAAATATTACGACGCAGTTCCCGAAATCGTTAAAGAAAAAATGGAAGCCGTTTCCAAGCTTACCGGAAGAAAGTACGAGCTTTATCAGTACTACGGCGCTCCCGACGCTGACAGAGTCATCGTTCTTATGGGTAGTGGCGCTGAAAGCGTGGAAGAAACCGTTAAGTACCTTACCGCTAAGGGCGAAAAAGTCGGCATGATCAAGGTTCGCTTGTACCGTCCTTTCTCTATGAAGGATTTCGTAGGCGCTATCCCCGCTTCCTGCAAAAAGCTTGCCGTTCTTGACAGAACCAAAGAACCCGGCTCGCTCGGCGAACCCCTCTACCTCGACGTTTGCGCTGCTCTTACCGAAATGGGTAAGACGGATATCAAGGTTGTAGGCGGACGTTACGGTCTCGGTTCCAAAGAGTTCACTCCTTCCATGATCAATGCAATCTACAACGAACTTGCTAAGGACGAGCCTAAGAACCACTTCACTATCGGTATTAACGACGACGTTACCGGTACTTCTATCCCCTACCCCGAATTTATCAACGCAGCTCCTAAGAGCACCGTTCGTTGTAAGTTCTACGGTTTCGGCGGTGACGGTACGGTAGGCGCTAACAAAAACAGCATTAAGATTATCGGTGACCATACCGATAAGTATGCGCAGGGTTATTTCGAATACGACTCGAAGAAGTCGGGCGGTTTCACTCTTTCCCACCTTCGTTTCGGTGACGAACCCATTCAGTCCGAATACCTTATCGACGAAGCAGACTTCGTTGCTTGCCACAAGCCTGCATACGTTACGATGTACGATATGATTTCTTCGCTTAAGGACGGCGGTACTTTCCTCCTTAACTGCAAGTGGACGGATGAAGAACTCGACGCAGAGCTTCCCGCTTCCATGAAACAGCTTATTGCCAAGAAGAACGTAAAGATGTACGCTATCGACGCTCTTGCTACCGCTAAGAAAGCTGGTATCCCCAGAAGTCAGAACATGGTTCTTCAGGCAGCGTTCTTCAATATCGCTAACATCATCCCTTACGCTGAAGCGGAAGGTTATATGAAGAAAGCCGTTGAAAAGACTTACGGCAAGAAAGGTCCCGAAGTCGTTAAGGCTAACTGCGACGCTATCGATATGGCTATCAGCGAACTTCGTCAGGTTGCTATCCCCGCTTCGTGGGCTAACGCTAACGACGGCGCTGTTGCGGCTATGAGCGCAGAAGCGGCTAACGATAAGTACTACACCGACTTCGTTGCTGTTATCAACGCGCAGGAAGGCAACAAGCTTCCCGTTTCCATGGTAAGCGCTGACGGCACCGTTCCTACCGGTACGACCAAGTACGAAAAGCGTGGTACTGCTGCGGTAGTTCCTATGTGGGATATCGACAACTGTATCCAGTGTAACCAGTGTTCGTACGTTTGCCCTCACGCAGTTATCCGTCCCGTCCTTCTTACCGAAGACGAGGTTAAGGCAGCTCCCGAAGGTTTCAAGACTAAGGCTGCTACCGGATTTGCAGGTATGCAGTACAGAATCCAGATATCCCCTCTCGATTGTACGGGTTGCTCGTCTTGCGCGAACGTCTGCCCTGCTAAGAACAAAGCTCTTAAGATGGTTGACGTTGAAGAAGCTATCAAGGCAGAAAAGGATAATTGGGACTACGCTATTACTGTTCCTGTTAAGGAAGTCGCTCCTACCAACCCTAAGAACAGCCAGTTCAGCCAGCCTCTCTTCGAGTTCTCCGGCGCATGCGCAGGCTGTGGCGAAACTCCTTACGTTAAGCTCGTTACTCAGCTCTACGGCGATCGTATGATTATCGCTAACGCAACCGGTTGCTCGTCCATCTACGGCGGTTCTGCTCCCGTTTGTCCTTACACCAAGAACGCTAAGGGTGAAGGTCCCGCTTGGGGCAACTCCCTCTTTGAGGATAACGCAGAGTTCGGTTACGGTATGTTCCTTGCTTACAAGGCACGTCGTGAAAAGCTCGCTGCCGATATGCAGAAAGCTATCGACCTCGGCGTTTGCGAATGCCTTAAGGCTCCCTTCGAAGAATGGGGCGCTAACATGAAGAGCGTTCCTATCACCAAGAAGTGCGCCGCTGAGATTAAGGCTAACCTTCCCGAAGCTATTAAGAAGGCTGACGGTGAACTCAAAGCAGTGCTTGAAACCATTTATGCTGACAGCGACTGTATCGTTAAGAAGTCGTTCTGGATTATCGGTGGCGACGGTTGGGCATACGATATCGGTTACGGCGGTCTCGACCACGTACTTGCTCAGGACGAAGACGTTAACGTGCTCGTTCTCGACACCGAAGTTTACTCCAACACGGGCGGACAGTCCTCCAAGGCTACGCCTACCGGCTCGGTTGCTAAGTTCGCTGCTTCCGGTAAGCGCACCAAGAAGAAGGATCTCGGCATGATGGCTATGAGCTACGGCTACGTATACGTTGCTCAGTGCGCTATGGGCGCAAGCCAGCCTCAGCTCCTCAAGGCTATCACCGAAGCAGAAGCTTACGACGGACCTTCGCTCGTAATCTGCTACGCAACCTGTATCAACCACGGTATTCGTATGGATCTCGGTCAGCAGGAACAGAAGAAAGCCGTTGAGTCCGGCTACTGGCAGCTTTACCGCTACAACCCCGACGCAGGCTTCACTCTCGACTCTAAAGATCCCACTGCTTCCTATCAGGAATTCCTTATGGGTGAAACGAGATATAAGACGCTCAAAGCAGCTAAGCCCGACGTTGCAGAGAAACTCTTTGCAAAGGCTGAAGAAGACGCTAAGGCTCGTCTCGACGCTTACAAGATCAAAGCCGGCAAATAAGGCTATGTTATCAATAATTGATATAAAAACCGCTCCGAAATTGCTTCGGAGCGGTTTTTGATTTGAGGAAAAATCAGCCGAGAAATTTTCGACTGATTTTTTGATCGTTATTAGTATTCCAAACGGTAATTTTCAAGCTCGGAGAGATATTTCTTTGCGTACTTTTTTGCGCCGTCAAGGTCTTGATCGGAATAGTTTCCACATTCTTCGGGTTTTGCGCCGGGTATTTCGCCCTCGTATTCTGAGGCGAAAGAAAACGCTTCTTTGAC
>JAFTMM010000071.1 GCA_017452405.1 Clostridia bacterium
CGAACTCAACTTTATAAGCACGTCCAAACGAGCCTCCGCCCAGATATTTAATCCTTTTAGCCGTTTGTCCGAATTGCTCTTTTACAATAATTGCAGAGTATTTTTTTGCCATGTTTATATCGAGCGGAATAGCCGTAATTCTTTGTACTTTCATATCGTACCGCATTATTCAATAACAATACTATTATACACTGAAATAAAAATAAAAGCCATATTGTTGTATGACTAAAACATTTCCCAATATGACTTTTACTTTAATATGTTGCGATATTTAGACGGTTTCATGCCGAGTATAGAAAAGAACTGCTTATACAAGCCAGAGGTATTTGAATAGCCCACCTCAAAAGCAATATCCTCTATGGTCAGTGCGCTTTCCGCTAAAAGTTTTTTTGCGCACTTTATGCGATATAAACTTAATAGTTCCGAAAAGCTTTTACCCGTTCGATTCTTTATTAAACGGCTGATATAATCGGCGTTATAGTTGCGTATCGTGGCGAACCCCGAAAGTGATGCGGTCTTAATATTTTCTTCAAAGTAATCGTTTAGCATTGTTTCGACAATATCACATTTTTGTGAATCGGACAACTCTGCAAAAATTATCGTAAGATAACTTTGAATAATCAAATCTTTGAATTTATTATTACAAGATTGCTCTTGTAATAATTTCAATATTGCAAACTCAGCAGTTTCGGAAACATTTTCAAACGATATAGTTGTTTTGCAAAATTTATCGCTTAAAACTTTGCCACCCGTTTGATTAAATAAACTACAAGGTATAACGAACTTTAATATAATATCCGAGCGGCTGCTTTTTTCTATTTTATGAACGACATTCGGGCAGAGGAGTAAACATTGTCCTTTAGTCAAACAGAGTTTAGAGCCGTCTTTGAATTGCTGCACGCATTTTCCATAATGCACATAAACTAACTCATAAAATTTATGACTATGAAAATACGGTACTTGACTTTCCGTATGCTTTTTAATATAAAACACGTCGCTTTGTCTAACCGGAATAATCGGGAAATCAGTAATTTTTCCCGTCATAAAATCTTTTACCGATAAAGACAGTAATTCCGCAACGTCTAAAATTTCATCTGCATTAATAAATTCATTTTTAATTGCTGCGCGCAATAAGTCCTCTGTATTTGATTGCCTATTGTCATCAGTTTCGTGCTTGTTAATTATTGTCGAAAAGGTATCGTTCATATTAATTTATTTTGCGATATTTCTTACACTTTAATTTCAGTTTCTTCCGAGGAAATGTCGTTTGCTTCGAGAATAGGCTTGATTTCGTTTGCGATAAACTCCTCAGTCTGTTGCTCTGCTCTACCAATGAAGTTATAAGGATTAAGCAGTCCGTCTATTTCATCCTTAATAGCGGTAAAAAGCGGATCGGCTTTAATTCTTGAAATAAGGTCGTTATCACCGCCTTCTTGCTTTACTACTTTTCCTGCGTCCATAGAGTGACAGCGGATAGCTTCGTGGAGCTCCTGTCTGTTTCCACCTGCCTTAACGCACTCCATAAGAATAGTTTCGGTAGCCATAAACGGAAGCTCTGCCATAATATGCTTGGTAATAACCTTTTCGTATACTACCATACCGCCGGTTACGTTTGAGAAAAGGCTGAGTATACCGTCAATTGCAAGAAACGCCTGAGGAATGGTTATGCGCTTATTTGCACTGTCGTCAAGCGTACGTTCAAACCACTGCGTAGAAGCCGTAATTGCTTCGTTCTCGGGCAACGTGATAACGTAACGAGCAAGCGCGCAGATTCTCTCGCTTCTCATCGGATTGCGCTTATAAGCCATTGCGGACGAACCTATCTGATTCTTTTCAAAAGGCTCTTCCATTTCTTTCATGTTCTGGAGAATACGGAGGTCGTTTGCGAACTTATAAGCGCTCTGAGCAATCTTGGATAATACGCAGAGAACCGAATAGTCGAGTTTTCTCGTATAAGTCTGTCCGGAAACCGCAAAAGCTGACTTAAAGCCCATTTTTTTCACTACTGCTTTTTCTAGCGCCTTAACCTTTTCGCCGTCGTTCTCAAAAAGAGTCATGAAACTTGCCTGCGTACCCGTCGTACCCTTCACACCACGAAGTTTAAGACTGTCAATAAGAGCGCAAAGATCTTCGTAGTCCATTTGAAGATCCTGCAACCAAAGGCAAGCTCTCTTGCCTACCGTCGTAAGCTGAGCGGGCTGTAAATGTGTAAAGCCGAGCGTAGGTAAACCCTTATATTCCAACGCAAAATCAGAAAGTTTTTTCATTACCTGAAGGATCTTTCCGCGCACGAGTTCAAGCGCTTCGCGAATGATGATAATTTCAGCGTTATCCGTAACGTAGCAACTTGTTGCTCCGAGATGAATAATCGGCATTGCTGACTTTGCCTGACTACCAAAGGCGTATACGTGCGCCATTACGTCGTGACGTACTTCCTTTTCTCTTTTAATAGCAACGTCGTAGTTAATATCGTAAACGTGCTCTTTCATTTCGGCAATCTGTTCGTCGGTTATATTAAGACCGAGTTCCTTCTCGCTTTCAGCAAGAGCTATCCAAAGCTTACGCCAGGTTGAAAATTTTTTGTCGTCCGAAAAAACCGACGCCATTTCCTTAGATGCGTATCTCGTAATTAAAGGATTTTCATAGGTGCTTTTGTTCATATACTCTCCTATATTCCGCCAAAGAATCTTTCGGCGTTTTTGTGAAAAATGTATTCTGTTTCAGTATCGTTAAAGCCCGATTTTTTCATATCTTCGGCAAGTATAGCGAAATCTTCGTAACCGCTTAGTCCTATCGGGTAATGGATCGTTCCGTTGAAATCCGTACCTATTGCCACGTGACGCGCGCCTACAACCTCGGTAAAATGCAATAAGTGACGCAAATAATCTTTTCGGCTTGCGCATCCTTCCGCTAAAAAATCGGAGACGACTTCAACGACTATTATACCGCCACGTTAGGCAATAATTTTTGCCATTTCATCAGTCAAGTTTCTTGAATGACCGCAAATATCACGCGAAGCGGTATGAGTAACGAGAAATTTGTTATCCGCTCTTTCCGCTACTTCATAGAAAGCCGTGTCGGACAAGTGCGCGAGATCAACGGGTACGTTAAATTTTGCCATTTTTGTTAACGCATCTTTACCCCGTATCGATAGCCCTTCTTCACAGCCCACGCCACCGGCAAGTTTATTTTTGCCGTTCCAGGTCAAAGAAACGTATGCGGGTTTAAATTCACAGAAGAAACTTTCATAATCCGTTATATTAAGCGAACCGAGATCTTCAACCGCAATCATCGAGCGATAAGGCAGTTTTGGTAACTGTTTAATACATTCGGAAAACTTGTGCGTGTCGGGCTTTAATTCCGAAGTCCATACGGCAAATGCAACGCCTTTTACGTTACAGTCGGCATAATGAACTGCGTCGGCGTTAATCTCGCGAGCAGTCTTTGCCGTTAGTAAATCGTTATGCAAATCGAATATCATAATTCAATTTACGCATGAGATATTATTTTTATGTTCTCTCGCAAATATGAATACAGCTTGGGTAAGTAAGAGAATTTGCCGACTTTTTCAATTTCACTAGTTTTATAGTCAAACAAATACAGCAAATCGTCAGCCGATTCTTTGCAAATCTTAAGCAATTTAGCGCGATCGACCATTTTATGATCGACGTACGAAACGATTTCCGTCAATGCCGGTATGGAAAAACGAACGATACCGTACAAGAAATTGCGATAGTAAAAATATTGTTTATTCTTTTTGCTACGAACGTATTCGAGTTCCGCCCTTATTCTCGCTCGCCTGTTAGTGTAAAACACATTCACGGTCGTAAGCAATTCCGTATAAAAATTTTCCAAACGCGCGTTAAGCCTACTACGATCCGAAATGGCAAGAGCGGAAACGAAAGCCCCAAATTCAGGTAATAATTCAGCCACCTCATTTTCAGACGGCGTTTGAACTAAGTGACTACCGTCCGCTTCCTCAAAAATACGTGGAGTAAGTATTTCCAAACCGAAACTTACCGCATCCAACATAACTTCGGTAAGGTCAGTATTCTTTTTCCTTCCTCCCGGAAGATTAAACACCGAATGATAGGCAAAAGAAAGTCCGATTTTGCATTGATGAAGCATTTTGGTGAGATTTTCACAGCGATAAGAAAGTCGTTTGCTCGAATACGGATTGGACTCTTTATAATCCTTAATCGAAGCTTTGACCTTTTCCACAAAAGAAGCTAAATCGCTTTGCGTTTCCTTATAGTGAGGGAATGCATAATCGGGAACGATTTTTCTTACGAAATGGCTGAACACTGCGAATAACGAACGCGCTTCTTCATAATCAGTATCGCTAGGCATACACAGTTTATCTTCAGAAACGTATGCTGACGATATGCGTTCGCAAGCTTGCATTGCAAGATCGCATATTGAAACCGCAATCTCTCCAATTTCATTATCGTAAAACATTGCAACCGAATTGTCAATGAGAGTTATTTTTCTTACGCTTCTGGCAAAAGACAAAAGTTCTTCGTTGCGTTTATGTCTATTTTGTGGCGTTCCGAACAATTTCTCTATTGCCGTAAAAAGCTCTTTCAACAGATCGTAAGTCTGTCTGAAGGCGTGAAGCAAAAACATTCGTTTAGCGCTCACCGGCTGAGACGACTTATCCACTTTATCTATCGGTGAATCAATCAATGATATTATCGTTTCTGCACCGCATAAAGTACCATTAACGCTAACGGCGTATATACCGCTGAGATTATAAAAGAAATCGGCAAAAAAGTTATTACGGTCAAGTTCAAGAACCTTTTCAAATAGATTTTCAGCAGAACGATAATCACCTTTAGCAAAATATTCCTGCGCTTTTCCATACAACTCACGCGCTTTTTCAAGGTCAACCAAGTTTCCGGAAGCGCTTAGTTCTGCATAAGAAAAGGTGCGTCCGCAAAAAGGGCAAGTATAAATCTCATCACTCGTCCTATTAAAATGAACGCTTTTTTCGCAACGTACGCATATAGCGTGAAAATCGGACATATTGACCTCCGACTGCTTTTTACATATTATACAACAATTCTCGGCGTTTGTAAAGAAAAATATAAAAAAGGCTTCGACGTGCGAAGCCTTTTTTATCTGAAATTCTGATTATTTAACTTCAATATCTTTAAGAAGATCTGCAAAAGGATTGTTACCTGCGTCTTCACTCCACTCGGAGTCCTCTTCCTTAACGACTTCCTTCTTTCTGGGAGCGCGGGGTTTGCTTTCCTTCTTTTCTGCTTTAACTGCCTTTTCTTCTTCGGGAAGTTCGGGCATGCAAGCCTTTGCGCTAAGCGTAATCTTCTTAGCTTCGGGATCAATTGCAAGAATTTTAACCTTAACTTCGTCGCCTACTTTGTAAACGTCGTTGATGTTCTTTACGAAAGTATTGGACGCTTCGGACACGTGAACGAGTCCTTCAACGCCGGTAGCAACTTCAACGAAAGCGCCGAAAGGCATAATGGAGGTAACCTTTCCAACCACTTCCGAACCAACGGGATGTTCTTCGATAGCAGCGTCAAAAGGATGCTTCTGAAGCTGTTTGTAACCGAGGGAAACTTTGCCCTTTTCTCTGTCAGCCTTAAGAACTACGAAGTCGTATTTCTTGCCGGGCTTAAGGATTTCTTCGATAGACTTGAACTTAGTCCATGCAATATCGCTGATGTGAACGAGGCAGTCATATCCGTCAACGCTTACGAAAGCG
Source organism: Clostridia bacterium (assembly GCA_017452405.1). Lineage (GTDB taxonomy): Bacteria > Bacillota > Clostridia > Christensenellales > Pumilibacteraceae > Protoclostridium. The sequence goes on from JAFTMM010000071.1 coordinate 5,729, forward strand.
CCGAACTTAGAAATGCCCTTTACCTTGCCGTTAACGATAACGCCGGGAATTACGTTCGCCCAGAAGATTTCTTCTCTTTCCTTACGCTCTCTTTCGAGAATTACTTTCTGGCTTGCTACGATTCTGCGCTTAGCATCGTCGATTTCGAGCTGAGTAAGTCTGAGAGTCTTACCGATAAAAGGCTTAAGGTCGTGAACGTACTTTTCCTTGATCTGAGAAGCGGGAACGAATACGGTATAAGTTCCGAGCTTACCGAGAAGGCCACCCTTGGTGTCACGTTCAACTACGAGTTCGAACACTTCGCCGTCACGGATAGTGTCAACGACTTTGTCGCCCTCTTTAATCTTGTCTACCTTTTTCTTGGAGAAACGGTAGAGTCCGTCTTCCGCCTTTGCGCTGAGAAGGATAACGTCGAGCTCCATACCCTGCGTGTAGTCGGCGGGATTATATGAATCATCGAGTGCTGCTTCAGCAGCTGCGATGTGACCGTCGATTTTCATACCAAAGTCTACGGTAATGCCCTTTTCGTCAGCGGCAGTTACCTTAACTTTCATTCGTTTGCCATCTCTCAATTTGCCGTTTGTTCCAACGGCGTCTACCGCTTGCAGGAACTCTTCGTTCTGAGCTTCGGTGTAGTTGTTTTCCATGTACTGAATTACCTCCGTTATCGACTCGTTTGGAGCCGATGCGCCGGCTACGATTCCTACCGTGTCGCCGACATTAAAATTTATTCTTGCAAGTTCCTTGGCTTCGCTCACGAGGTAAGCAGTAGAAAAACGCCCGCAAATCTCTTTCAGCTTTAAAGTGTTGGAACTTTTGGCGTCTCCAATCACCAGAACTTTATCGCATAATTTCGACAATTGCTCCGCCTCTTTTTGACGCTCTTGTGTAGTATAGCAAATTGTGTCAAATATTTCAACTGTTTTTAATCCATCTTTGCTAATTTTATTGACTATATTTTGAAATTTTTTCGCAGAAGCGGTAGTTTGCGCGACTAAGCATACTTTTTCATATGTTGCCAGGTCGGTAAGATCTTCATTGTCTATGATAAGAGCGGTATAGTCACATAAAGAATTTATGCCGATAACTTCGGGATGTTCTTTCTTGCCGAATATGACTATTTTATACCCGTTGGCATATTTTTCGCTGACTATTTTTCTCGTACGATTAACGAACGGACAGGTCGCGTCAATTACGTTAAGCCCTTTCTCCTTAGCTCGAATCAACACCTCTTTAGGCGCGCCGTGTGAGCGAATAATTACCGTACCTTCCTCGATATTCTCAATATCGTCTATTGCAAAAATACCGTTATTAGCGAGTTTATCCACTATCAAAGAATTATGAATTAATTCTCCGTAAGTATATACGGGCGAAGGATATTGTCTCTCCGTAAATTCAAGAGATCTGCGTACGCCGTAACAAAAACCGAGATTTTTAGCTCGAAGAATTTTCAATATTTTCCTCCGACTGCTTTGGCATTTTTGCGTTTTTCTTAGCAATCTTTATTGCTTTTTTAGCCAATTTTTTAGCCAGCTTCATGCGCTTTTTTTCTTGCTTTTTCAGTTTATTGAAGCTTCCGTTATTAACGACTTCATTGAGGTAATATTTAGCGTCCTCGACAGCGTTTCGTATATCCATGCCGAAAGCGTTGATTTTATCGGTGTTAATTACGCCTTCCATATACTTCGTAGGATAAACGGGCTTACCGATATATACGTGATTTTTGCGGAAGAAACGAGGTTTTTTATGAAAGTATACGGGAACTACGGGAACGTTGGCTTTAAGCGCAAAAAGCGCCGTGCCGTTTTTAAACTGCAACATCTCCGCATCTTCGTCGCGGTTACGCGTACCTTCAGGAAAAATACCCACTACTTCACCGCTCTTTAATACGTTAACAACTTTGCGTATGGTAGACAAATCAGGTTTGTCGCGGTTTACGGCTATTACGCCGAGCTTCGGAAACAACCAACGACAGAATGCCGAATTGTAATGCTCTTCTTTTGCTACGAAATGGCGATAGCCGGGAACGGCGTAGAAAGAGAACGGTATTTCCCTTCCGCTACGGTGATTAAAGGCAATAATATATCCGCCCTCGGTAGGAAGATTTTCCAAGCCGAGCGCTACACCGGGAAATAACAATTTCATCGGGACATAGGCTAATCTGTAAAAGAAATTATACCACCCCATATAATTGCATTTCTTGTCGATATATTTTTTGTATTTGTCTTTAACTTCAGACATTGGTTATTTAACCATCTCCATTATCTTATTTATTACTTCTTCGATACTTAATTCGTCCGAATTTACCTCTACCGCATCGTCTGCTTTGCGGAGCGGAGAGACCTTTCTGTTCATATCACGGTAATCTCTTTCCTGAATATCCGACAATACCTTTTCGTATTCCGCTTCTTGCCCTTTTTCGATCAACTCTTTATAACGACGAGAAGCGCGGACTTCGGGAGAAGCTGTAAGATAAATTTTATATTTTGCGTTGGGAAGCACGCACGTTCCTATATCTCTACCGTCGAGTACCGAAGAATATTCGGAAGCTATGCGCCTCTGTAAATCAAGCAAAGCCTTACGAACGGACGGAAGCGCAGAAAATCTGCTACCGTAACCCGAAACGAAATCACGCCGAATTTCTTCAGATACGTCCTCCCCGTCAAGATAAACGCGTTGTTTGCCGTCATTATCGTAAGAAACGGTAATATTAACGCGATTAAGAAGATCAGCAACGACGCCGTCGTCCTCTCTCCATCCGTCACGATATGCTTTAAGCCCTATTGCGCGGTAGAGCGCGCCGGTGTCAAGATATTTAATACCAAGCTTAGCGGATAGCATTTTTGCTATCGTGCTTTTTCCTGCGCCCGAAGGTCCGTCGATTGCGATATTATAGTGACTCATTTTGCAAGATCCTTTCTCAAGTTTTTTGCTTTTCCGAGATATACGTGCTTAGCTTCTGCGTTTTCCTCGTTAGTAATAACGGTGACAAGCACTCTTATGCAAAGAGGTAATGCACCGTCAATAGACGGTTCTTTGCACGAAAAGAGCGGAGCCGGAAGCACGCCTGCTTCTCTAATTGCTCGTGCAGGGTAAAACGCGGTAATATCTTCGGTCGTGGAAATGATTATACTTACGGTTTCGAAATCATATGCGTTTGATTTAACGATTTCACACATAAGTTCTACCGATTTTGCTTCAATTTCCTCTTTCGTATTAGCTTCTACGGTCGTTGCGCCTCTTATTGCAAGAATTTTCATTGATATTCTCCTGCGGCAAGCCCTGCCGCTCTACCCATGGCAAAAGCGCATTGGAGATTAAATCCACCCGTAAGCGCGTCTACGTTGATTGTTTCACCTGCAAAGTACAGTCCATTAACAAGCTTACTCTCCATGGTTTTGGGATTTATTTCTTTGAGTTCCACACCGCCCGACGTAATGATTGCAAGGTTTACGTCCGCTAATTTTTTGATGCGAAACATCAGATTTTTCACACTATAGCCGAGAGCATATCTTTGCTCACGCGTTATCGAATGTCCTTTTATGCTTCCACTTATACCGCTTTGATTAAGGACGTAAGGAATGATTGCTTTGGGAAGTAATCCGCACAAAATGTTTGCAAGGTCTTTATTACGGAATTCTACGAAATCACCGGATAAGCGCGCATCAAGCGTTTCGGGTGATAGAGCAGGCTTAAAGTCTATACAAAGCTTTTCTCCGTTTAAATTAAACCGATTTATATAACTGCTAAGCGTCAAAATAATCGGTCCGCTTACGCCTTTATCGGTAAATAACATTTCTCCGAATCGGGAGAAAGTCTTATTGCCTATTTTTACAGATGCGCTGACGTTTTTCAGCGATAATCCCTCAAGAGGCTTTACGTCACCGATTAGCTCGATTGCGGAAAGCGCAGGCACGGGAGAAACGACTTTGTGTCCGAACGCTTGAGCGATTTTATAGCCGTCGCCCGTACTGCCCGTAGCCTTATAGCTAACACCACCGGTTGCTACGATAAGCTTATCAAACGTAAATTCTCCGTTATTAGTATTGACTACAAACTCTTCATTCCTTTTTTCCACTGAATTTACTTCGGTTTCAAGAAGAACTTTTGCGCCGTTTTTTCTGACGGCGTTTACGAGCGCGCTTATTACGTCGCTCGATTTATCGGTGGACGGAAAAACCCTGTTGCCCCTTTCGGTTTTTGTTCTCACTCCGTTTGCGCCAAGTAGTTCCATAAGCGCAGGAGGAGGAAACGCCGAAAGCGAACTCATCATAAATTTTTCACCGTTTACTATATTCGGAAAGAATTCATACAGCGCGCAGTTGTTGGTAACGTTACAGCGCCCCTTGCCGGTGATATAAATTTTTTTACCGAGTTTTTCGTTTTTTTCGAGGACGGTAACGTCGCCTTTGCAATGCGCGGCAGCCATTAATCCGGCTGCACCGCCTCCGATTATGCCCACTTTGTTCAATTTACGAATTTCCTTCTGAGCTGTTGTAAAAAATTATAATCGTTTTTATCAAGAGTAACTGCTGAAACGGTGACGTAACCTTTGGAGATTTGAATTACGTCCGTGTTTTCGTGCATATTACTCGGATCGGGTAAGCCACCGAGGACTAAGGTATTCTCACCTACTTCGGTGTAAATATCGGTATAACGGTTTATACCTATTTCAGTAATTTTTATACCTTTAGCCTCCATCGACGGATAGTTTACGTTTAGCGCCGTGTGTCTGGGAAAATCGACGTCAGCAAGACGTTCGAGATTTTCCGCTATAAGCCTCGCTACTTTTTCGTAACCTTCCGTATAATCACGGTTTACGTTGCTAACGGCAATAGACGGAAATCCGAGATACGCGCCCTCAAGAGCGGCGCTGACCGTTCCGCTGTATATAATTTCACTACCGATATTTGCGCCTTCATTAATACCCGAAATAACCAAATCGGGCAGCCTGTCCTTCATAAAGTACAGTACTGCCAGTTTGACGCAATCCGCAGGCGTAGCGTCTGCAGATATGCGGAGTGCATATTTTCCCGAAGAAAGTCGGGTGTACGTTATCGGACCGAGCGAAATGCCGTGTCCTGCCGCAGATCTCTGGGAGGACGGAGCAACAACGTACACCTCGTGTTCTTCATTTAAAACGTCGGCAAGCGTATTAATTCCGATAGAATTTACACCGTCGTCGTTGGTTATAAGAATCCTCATACGGGATGTACTTGGTTCTTATCGTCAAATACGGACGTATCTACGCCGTGTTTTTTAGCATAACGCGACTTGAAGAAAGGCATTGATACCTGAGGGAAGAGCGCATAAGTAAGCACGTCTTCTTCCTGTTCGTAGTACTTGCCGAGTTCGTCACGAAGCTTTTCAAGCTCGGGAGGAAGGTCGTGAGGGCTGTACTTGATAGGCTTCTCATCACCGAGAATCTTCTTAACGATTGCGGGATCGGGATTAACGGGAAGTTTGCCGTACTCGCCTCTTACAACGCCCTTGGTCTCCTTTGTAACCATCTTATATCTCTCTCCTGCAATAACGTTAAGTACTGCCTGAGTACCAACGATCTGGCTAGAAGGAGTTACGAGAGGAGGATAACCGAGGTCTGCTCTTACGCGAGGAACTTCCTGAAGCACTTCTTCAAGTTTTTCGCTCTTACCCTGCTCTTTGAGCTGGTTGATAAGGTTAGAAAGCATACCACCGGGTACTTGATAGATGAGCGCGTTAACGTCAACTTTAAGCACCTTATCGCTGAGGAAGCCGTCGTTTTTAAGACGTTCTGCAACTCCGCGGAAATATACGGTAAGTTCATTGAGTTTCTTAAGGTCGATACCCGTGTCGTAATCCGTACCTTCAAGGGTAGCTACGAGAGATTCGGTAGCGGGCTGACTCGTTCCGTTTCCGAGAGGAGAAAGCGCAGTATCTACGATATCGCAACCTGCTTCGATTGCTTTAAGGTTGGTCATATCACCCGTACCTGCAGTATTGTGCGTGTGAAGGTGAACGGGCATGTCTACCTTTTCTTTAAGAGTCTTAACGAGTCTGTAAGCGTCGTAAGGAAGAAGCAGGTTTGCCATATCCTTAATACAGATGATATCTGCGCCCATTGCCTTAAGCTCTTTAGCGAGCTTAACGTAGTACTCGTCGTTGTATACGGGACCGGTAGTGTAAGAAACTGCCGCTTCAACCGTACCACCTGCCATCTTGGTAGCTTCGATTGCGGTCTTAAGGTTATTGATGTCGTTAAGCGCATCGAAGATACGAAGTACGTCAATACCGTTCTTTACGGTAAGTTCGCAGAACTTCTTAACTACGTCGTCGCTGTAATGACGGTAACCGAGAAGGTTCTGTCCGCGAAGAAGCATCTGAAGCTTGGTGTTAGGAACTGCCTTACGAAGCGCGCGGAGTCTCTCCCACGGATCTTCGTTAAGGAATCTGATACAAGAGTCGAAAGTTGCGCCACCCCACGCTTCAAGAGCGTAGTAGCCGATCTTGTCGAGTTTGTCCGCGATAGGCAACATTTCGTCCAGCTTCATTCTGGTTGCTGCCTGCGACTGATGCGCATCGCGGAGTATGGTTTCCATTATTTTTACTGGTTTTTTAGCCATTTTATACCTCCGTTATTAACCGAACATTGCGATAAGTACGCCTGCTGCTACCGCAGAACCGATAACACCTGCGACGTTGGGGCCCATTGCGTGCATGAGCAGATAGTTGTCCGGAACTTCCTTCTGTCCTACCGTCTGCGATACGCGCGCTGCCATAGGAACGGCAGAAACGCCCGCGCTACCGATAAGAGGATTGATCTTTTCTTTAAGGAATACGTTCATAAGCTTAGCCATAAGCACACCGCCGGCAGTACCCATTGCGAATGCTGTAAGACCAAGCAGAATAATAATAAGCGTGATAGGGTTAAGGAATGTAGCACCACTTGCCTTAAAGCCTACGCAAGTGCCAAGCATAATCGTAACTACGTTTATAAGTCCGTTGCTTGCGGTAGTTGCAAGTCTGTCGGTTACGAGACACTCCTTGAACAAGTTACCGAGCATGAGCATACCAAGCAGAGGAAGCGCCGAAGGAAGAAGCACACCGCAAAGAACTACAACGACGATAGGGAAAATAATCTTTTCCTTTCTCGACACCTTGCGAAGCTGATTCATTTTGATCTGACGCTCTTTCTTATTGGTAAGAAGCTTCATGATACGAGGCTGAATTGCAGGAATAAGCGCCATATACGAGTATGCCGCAATTGCAATTGCGCCCAAGAAGTCGTCCTGCCCCAGCACTGTCGTAACGTATATTGCCGTAGGTCCGTCCGCTCCACCTATTATCGCTACCGAGGCGGCTAATTTTCCCAAGCTATCAGCATCCGCAGGTGACGCAGCACCGAAAATAGGAAGCTGGAAGAGGAAGTAGCCCGCAAACAAGGTAAGGAATATACCGAGCTGAGCTGCAGCGCCGAGAATAAGACTCTTGGGGTTTGCAATCAGTGGACCGAAGTCGGTCATTGCGCCGATTCCGAGGAAAATTAACGGCGGGAAGATTACCCACTCTACGCCCTTGGACAAGTAGTAGAATAATCCACCGGCCTGATATGAAGTGGTGTAACCACCTTCAACAGGTGTATCTACCATAATGGGAGCTTTATACAACTCTGCGTGCGCTCCGGGGATGTTTGCAAGCAACATACCTAAAGCGATGGGCACGAGAAGTAAAGGCTCGAATTTTCTTGCTATGGCCAGATAGAAAAGCACGAAGGATATTGCCAGCATAACGTAGTTTTCCCACGTTGACTGATACAGACCCGTGCTCTCCCACAGGTTGAGCATAATCGCTCCGAGATCCATTATTAATGCCCTCCGAGATTACTTTATATATGCAAGAACTGCGTCGGTTTCTACGCTGTCGCCTACTGCGCACGCGAAAGAAATTACGCCGTCAGCAGAAGCAACGATGTCGTTTTACATCTTCATTGCTTCGAGAACGACAACGGACTGTCCTGCCTTAACGTTAGCGCCTTCTGCTACTGCGAGCTTTCTTACAACGCCGGGCATAGGAGACTTTA
>JAFTMM010000006.1 GCA_017452405.1 Clostridia bacterium
AACATTATTATATGTATGTGGTTTGGCATAATCACATAATTTTCAATTCTAATGAACGGATATCTCTTTTCTAATTGTAATAACTGCTCTTCCGCAATTTCGCCGAGTCTCGTCAATTTATTTTCGGCAGGAGCAAGCCCCTGCCCTACAATAATTTTTGATAGCAATTCTATCCTATTATGCGTGCAGATAGTTATAAAATACGCACCAGTTGTGCTATAATCAAAATTCTTTAAGCGCGTTGGCTTTCTTTTAGGTAAGTCCATGATATATAAAAAATTTTACAAAGCATTAGGGAGACCTTTTGTCTAAGGTCTCCCATGTTTAACGTGTTTATTTCTTTAACAATCCGCCTCTTGCTATGATTGCTCTTATCTCGGGCGGGAAGGGGGGAACGGAATATTCCTTGCCTTTGGTGAGGTTTTTTATTATACCGCTGGCAAGATCCACTTCCATTTCGTCGCCTGCCTCTGCGTCCGTTGCCGCCGCTTCACATTCGAGAATAGGCAGTCCGATATTGATAGCATTACGGAAGAAGATACGCGCGAAGTCGCAGGCAATTACGCAGGACACACCGCTTGCCTTAATCGCAATAGGCGCGTGTTCGCGTGACGAACCGCAACCGAAGTTCTTTTCGGCAACCATGATATCGCCGAGCTTGACTTTGTTTACGAACGCCTTGTCAATATCCTCCATGCAATGCGAGGCAAGAGCTTCGGGGGAGGAGTCGTTGAGATATCTTGCAGGGATAATCTCGTCGGTGTTCACGTTATCTTTATATTTATGTACGAATCCTTTCATAAGTCCTCCTTAAAGCACTCCGATTTTGCCGAGTACGGCAGAGCAAGCCGCCACGTACGGCGATGCAAGATAAATCTCACTATCCTCTGCTCCCATTCGACCGACGAAGTTACGGTTAGTCGTTGCTACGCACTTTTCACCGCGCGCAAGTATACCCATATAACCGCCGAGGCAAGGTCCGCAAGTAGGCGTAGAAACTACCGCGCCTGCTTCAATGAATATTTTGAGCAAGCCTTCTTCCATCGCCTGCAAATAGATGGACTGCGTAGCGGGAATAATAATAACGCGCAAGCCTTTCTTGATCTTTCTGCCCTCAAGGACCTTTGCCGCTGCGCGAAGGTCGGAAATACGACCGTTCGTGCAAGAACCGATTACTACCTGATCGATTTCTATATCTTCGATTTCGTCCACGGTGTGCGTGTTTTCGGGAAGGTGGGGGAAAGAAACAGTGGGTTTCAACGCTCCGAGGTCGATAACGACCTCTCTTTCGTATTCCGCATCCTCATCCGCAGTATAAACGACAGGCGTTTTCGCACAATGTTCGGCAAGGTAGGCAAGCGTAATTTCGTCGCAAGCAAAGATACCGTTCTTTGCGCCCGCTTCAATCGCCATATTACAAATGGTGAGGCGGTCGTCCATAGTCATATGTTTAACGCCTTCGCCCACGAACTCAAGCGATTTATAGAGCGCGCCCGACACGCCGATTTCACCGATAAGGTGGAGAATGACGTCTTTACCCGAAACGTTTGCGCTAGGCTTGCCGATAAGCGTAACCTTAATAGCGGAGGGAACTTTGAACCATGCCGTGCCTGAAAGCATACCGTACGCCATATCCGTCGAACCAACGCCGGTGGAGAATGCGCCGAGAGCGCCGTACGTACAGGTGTGACTGTCTGCGCCGATAACGAGATCACCTGCGCCTACAAGCCCTTTTTCGGGAAGGAGCGCGTGTTCGATACCCATTTCGCCAACGTCGAAGAAGTTTTCAACGCCCTGCTCGTGAGCAAACGTACGACAGCATTTGCACTGCTCCGCGCTCTTGATGTCTTTATTGGGAACGAAGTGGTCCATAACGAGAGCAACCTTGCTCTTGTCAAAGACGTTACCACCGCCGTGCTTTTCGATTTCCTTAATCGCAACGGGCGAGGTTATGTCGTTGCCGAGTACGAGGTCGAGCTTAGCGGTAATGAGCTGTCCTGCTACTACCGAGTCAAGCCCTGCGTGGGCGGCGAGAATTTTTTGTGAAAGTGTCATTGCCATGTGGTCAAACCTCGATTAAAATTTCTTTTTCATTACCGCGCCCTTATCTGCGCTAGTAACGAGGTGCGCGTATCTGAGCAGATAGCCCGTCGGCTCGTTATCTCTCGTTCTAAGCTTCTTGAGACGGTTGTTAATTTCCTTGGCAGGCACTTCGAGTTCGAGTTTGCCGTTCGGAATATCGATCTTGATCTTATCGCCGTCCTGAATGATAGCGATCTTACCGCCGACTGCCGCTTCGGGAGCTACGTGACCGATAGCCGCGCCTCTGGTTGCGCCCGAGAAACGTCCGTCCGTAATAAGCGCAACGGAGGAATCGAGTCCCATACCAACGAGCGCAGAGGTAGGCGAGAGCATTTCTCTCATGCCCGGACCGCCTTGAGGGCCTTCGTAGCGGATAACCACAACGTCGCCTGACTGTATCTGTCCGCCCATGATAGCGGAAACGGCTTCTTCTTCGCTGTTATAGCACTTAGCTTTGCCCGTGAACTTCTGCATAGCAGCGCAAACCGCACTACGTTTAACGACAGCGCCGTTCTCTGCGATATTGCCTTTTAAGAACGCAAGACCACCCGTCGGGGAGATAGGCTCTTCCACCGTATGTATAATAGTCGGGTTCTTGATTTCTGCGCCCTCGTATTCTTCTTTAAGCGTCTTGCCCGTAATCGTGCGCGCGTTTCCTTTCAAAAGTCCTTTCTTTTCGAGCTGGTTAAGCACCGCCATAATGCCTCCCGCCTTTCCGAGCGAATCCATATCGTATTCGGTTGCAGGGGAGAGCTTGCAGAGGTTGGGAGTTGTGCTGGACGCTTTCTGGAACATATCGTAAGTAAGCTCGATACCGCACTCGCTTGCAATAGCTATAAGATGAAGCACGCTGTTGGTGGAAGCGCCGATAGCGTTATCGCAGGCAATAGCGTTAAGGAACGCGTCTTTGGTGAGTATCATTCTCGGCGTTACGTCGTCCGCTACCGCTTTCATGATATAACCGCCCGCTTCTTTAGCAAGACGAATTCTGTCCGCGCTCGTAGCAAGCGCAGTACCGTTACCGGGAAGCGCAATGCCCAGCGATTCAAGCAGACAGTTCATCGAGTTCGCCGTATACATTCCACAACAACTTCCGCAACCGGGACAGCACTTGTTCTCCATTTCTTTAAGGTCGTCAAGCGTAATCTTGCCTGCCTTAACCGCGCCCACAGCCTCGAACATAGAGGAGAGGGAGGACTTCTTGCCGTTTACTTCTCCGGCTTCCATAGGACCGCCTGAAACTACGACGGTGGGAAGATTAACTCTTATAGCGCCCATAAGCATACCCGGGACGATCTTGTCGCAGTTGGGAACGAGTACCACGCCGTCGAAAGCGTGTCCAATAAGCATGGACTCCACGCTGTCCGCAATAAGCTCACGGCTGGGGAGAGAATATCTCATTCCCGCGTGTCCCATGGCAATACCGTCGCATACGCCGATTGCAGGGATAACGAAGGGCGTACCGCCTGCCGCGTAAACGCCTGCCTTAACAGCCTCCGCAACCTTGTCGAGGTGCAGGTGACCGGGCACGATTTCGCTCTTAGCCGAAACGATGGCGATAAGAGGCTTTTCAAGTTCAGCATCCGTCATTCCAAGCGCTTTGAACAGCGATCTCTGCGGAGCTTTTTCTATTCCTTGCGTAAGATTTTTACCCATAATATATAATATCCTTTAAAAATGAGTTCTTTCCTATGAATTATACTACTAAATCGCTTTTATGTCAACCGCTTAAATTGCTTGCGCCCAATTGTTTTGCATTATTACGGTAATTTTCTCCTATGTCAATTCGTGTAAAATTATATAATTTTATATATTAATTTGCTTGACATTGCTTTGCAATATATATATAATTTTTCTGCAAGTGAGTTTAGTTTTTCTAAACTTAAAGTTTAGTTAAAACATTTTTGTTAAAACCTAAGTTTAGTATTACTAAACTAAAAAACAAAAGGAAAGAATAAATGATTATCGGAACGAAATTAAAAGCGCTAAGACTGAAAAGCATGTTGACGCAGGAGGAGCTTGCCGACCGTTGTGAACTTACGAAGGGGTATATAAGTCAGCTGGAAAACGACCTGACTTCTCCGTCCATAAGCACTCTTGGTGACATTTTGACTGCTCTCGGCAGTACGTTTGCGGAGTTCTTTCAGGTGGAAGAAGAACTGCCTTTGCGCTATAAGCCGGAGGATTGCTTTGAAAAAGTGACGGAGGATTCCACGGTTAGGTGGCTTGTTCCGAGCAACGAAAAACTGCTTATGGAGCCTATGCGTATGACGCTGTCGCCCAATGCGGAAACGGAACGTGACGTACCTCACGACGGCGAGGAGTTCGGTTACGTACTCAAAGGCGAGATAACCGTTCGAAGCGGACACCGCAAGGAGAAAATAAAAGCGGGCGAATCCTTTTATTACGATTGCGGAAAACCGCATTACATAAAAAACGAAACGAGTGAAGACTCGGAATTTATATGGGTTATTGTGGGAGAGTAATATGGCAGAAGTAAACTACAAAAAGAAAAAGATAATAGAAATTACCAACGTCACCAAAGCGTTCGGCGCAGTAACCGCCGTTGACGACGTGTCGTTAGCGATTAACCGAGGCGAATTCGTCACGCTTCTCGGACCGTCGGGTTGCGGAAAAACGACCTTGCTCCGTATGATAGCAGGCTTCGACCTTCCTACCAAGGGCAAGATTTTGCTTGAGGGTACGGACGTTACGCAGATTCCGCCCAACAAGCGCCCCATAAATACCGTATTCCAGAAGTACGCGCTATTCCCGCACCTTACCGTATTCGGTAACGTAGCGTACGGACTTAAAATCCTCAGAGTTCCGAACGGCGAAAAGAAGCTGAAAAACGGTTCGGTCAAACAGCTTTACCGCAAACTTACCAAAGCCGAGATTAAGGCTAAGGTAGAACGCGCGCTTTCGGTCGTAGGGCTTGCAGAATACGGTTACCGTAACGTAACCACTCTTTCGGGCGGTCAGCAACAGCGTGTGGCTATTGCGCGCGCAATAGTTCTTGAACCCAAGGTTCTTCTTTTGGACGAGCCTCTCGGCGCTCTTGACCTTAAAATGCGTAAGGAAATGCAACTTGAGCTCAAGCGTATGCACAGCGAGCTGGGCATAACCTTTATTTACGTTACGCACGATCAGGAAGAAGCTCTTACTATGTCCGACACCATCGTGGTTATGAGCGACGGTGCGGTACAGCAGATAGGTTCGCCTAAGAAGATTTACGACGAGCCTGCCAACGCGTTCGTTGCTAACTTCATCGGCGAGAGTAACCTGCTTGCCGGCAATATGATTGCCGACTTTAAGGTTAAGTTCTTAGACGTAGTGGTGGATTGCCTTGACAAGGGCTTTGCGAAGAACGAGAGCGTGGACGTCGTAATCCGCCCTGAAGATATCGAACTCATTGACGAAGAGGCGGAAAAGGCGCAAATGTGCGGTGAGATAATCTCCTCCATTTTCAAAGGTACTTACTATGAAATGGAAGTGGTCGCGGGCGGTTACGAGTTTACCGTACAGAGCACCAACGGCAAGGAAGTCGGAAGCAAGGTAGGTCTCCACGTAACTCCCAACGGTATTCATATTATGAAGAAAATGCGCGCTACCAACGAGTTTATCGGGGAAGCGGACGGTGAAAACCTCGTGTGGATGTGCAAGGGCGACTTCGAACTCGACCTTCCCGAAGGCGTGGAGAAAGGGGATAAAGTCAAAGTTAAAGTACCTTTTGACGCGGTTGAACTTACCGACGACGAGAACGACGGCGTTATCGGCGGTAACGTAACCCAGTCCATTTATAAGGGAACGTACTATCAAGTACAGGTATATACGGACACTGACGAGGACTTCCTCGTAGACACGTCGGACGAATGGGATATTAACGACCGCGTGGGTATCAACCTTCGCCGTGAAAAAGTAACGGTGGAAAAGGTGGAGGAGGAAGAAGATGAGTGAACCTCCTCTCGTTAAAGCAAGACTGAGACGTGCGCTGACGTTCAAGCGCTCGCATTTCAGCTTTCCTTATATAGCTCTTTGCATAATCTTCGTTGTCGTACCGCTTGGTATACTTCTCGGCTTTGCGTTTATAGGGCCGGACGATACGTTTTCGTTTGACAACTTTGCATACTTCTTTACTCACGCAGAAAACATAAAGACCATGCTCTATTCAATGGGCGTGGCGGCGCTTACGACGGTAATCTGCCTCTTGCTTGCTTATCCGCTTGCAATGTGCCTTGCTAACTCCAAAATTAACAAGTCGGTTATACTCGTACTGCTATTCGTGCTTCCGATGTGGGTAAACAGTCTGCTCCGAACCTACGCGCTTCAAAACTTACTGATCGACCTTTTCGGAATGCAACGCGGTTTTACCGCCGCTCTTATCGGACTAGTGTACGACTTTTTCCCGTTCATGCTCTTGCCGTTATATACCACGCTTGCGAATATGGATAAGTCGCTCATTGAAGCCAGTCACGACCTCGGCGCGTCTTCGATTGCAACCTTTTTCAAAGTAACGCTTCCGCTCTCCGTACCCGGAATAATGAGTGGTGTACTTATGGTATTTATGCCTACCATGTCCACGTTCTCCGTAACCGAGATTATGGGCGGAGCGGATACCTATATGGTGGGTAGTATGATAAACGAACTCATCAACGGCGGTGATTGGGGCGGTAGCGCTGCATTCAGCCTTATACTGCTCGTGCTAGTTGCCGGAACTATGGCGCTGTCCAACCTTATTGCTAAGGGCAAGGGGACGAACGAAGGAATGGGAGGTATGCTGTAATGAAAAAAGTATATCTTCTCGGTAAAATTTTTATCGGTTTAATGCTTGCGGTAATGTACCTGCCCATAGTGATTTTGATAGTATTCTCCTTTTCGGGTTCGTCGGGTATCGGCGCATGGAGCAACTTCGATTTCACATTCGACCTTTACGGCAACCTGTTCACCAACGACCAGATTATGACGGCGTTCGGTAATACCTTTCTTATCGCAGGCATAAGCAGTGTACTTGCCACCTTTATAGGTACGGTGAGCGCGGTGGGAATATACTATCTCCACCGTCCTTTCAAGGGCATAGTCAGCGCTATTAACCGCATAACGGTAGTCAATGCAGACATAGTAACCGCAGTAGCGTTCATGGTATTCTTTATCGTGTGCTTGAACTACCTCGACGGCTACGTAGCTCTCGTTATAGCGCACACCATGATTTGTACGCCCTACGTTATACTGTCCGTAATGCCACGTCTGTCGCAGATTAACCCCAACCTTTACGAAGCTGGGCGCGACCTCGGCGCAGGTCCTATCAGAACGCTGTTCACGGTTATGCTTCCTCAGCTCGTTCCCGGTATTATTAGCGGTTTTGTTATGGCGTTTACGCTCTCCCTCGACGATTTCGTTATCACGTTGTTTAACAAGGGAAGCGGTCTGGAAACTATTTCAACGCTCATTTATTCGTCAACTAAGCACGGTATTGATCCCACTTTCCGCGCACTGTCCACGATAATCTTTATAGGCATACTTGCCGTACTTATAGGCATAAACGTTTACTCGGCAAGCCGTCGCAAAAAAGCTCTGCTCGTAGGAGGTAAAGCATGAAAATCAAAAGATTGATTTCCGTAATTCTTACTATAATGCTTGCTTTCTCTGCTCTGACTATGTTTGGCGGTTGCGGTGACAGAACGGCTGTGCTTAAAATCTATAATTGGGGCGAATATATCGCCGACGGTTCGTACGACAGCGTAGACGTAATTTCCGCTTTCGAGGAGTGGTACGAGGAAAAGACGGGCGAGCCCATTCGCGTTGAATACTCCATGTTCGACACCAACGAAACGATGTATACGCAAATAGCAAACAAGCGCGCGGACTACGACGTAATTTGCCCTTCGGACTATACCGTCCAGAAACTTATTAGAAACGACCTTCTCCTGCCTATTAACGACGAAAACTTTGATACCATTTGGGCAGACACTTTTGAAGATGAAGATCCTACTGCTTACGGTCTTGGCGAGGACGAGGAAATCACGCTTCATAATATAATGAATCAAGGACTTCTTGATCTTATCACCGTATACGATTCGGGCTGGGTGAACGGCGGTAGCATATATTCCGTACCTTTCATGTGGGGAACGGTGGGACTGCTGTACGATAAAGCCAAGATCGAGGCGATAGGAGGAGATAACGCCGTAGACGATATGCAGACGTGGGACACGCTGTTCGAGGAGGATTACGCAGGCTATAAGTATATGAAAAACAGCGTGCGTGACGCTTACGCAATTGCAAACATCTACCACTATTCAGGCGAGCTTTCCCGCCTGTCGAACGGCTTTACCGAGTTCGGTAAAGAATACAAAGAACTTCTGTCGCAGTGCATGAACTATCCGAACGAAGAAACGATAGCTTCTGCTGAACAGACGCTCAAAAACCAGAAAAAGTACCTCTACGCTTACGAGAGCGACGAGGGTAAAGAAGACCTTAAAAACGGCAAGTCGCAGGCTGCGATGGCTCTCGTATGGTCGTGCGACGCAGGCTACGTTATCGGCATGGAGGAAAACCTCGACCTTTGGTACTCCGTCCCCAAAGAGGGAACTAACGTATGGGTGGACAATTGGTGCATACCAAAGTATGCAGGCAATAAGAAAGCCGCGCAATACTTCATTTCTTTCGTCAATACCTACGAAATGGCGTATGAGAATATGTATTGGGTAGGTTCGGCAACGCCGGTGCGTCAGGCGGCGGAGGATATTGCGTACGAGATAACCAACCCCCGTTCACTTCTCGAATACGAATATCTTGAAGCGTACGCCGAGGAAGAAGGTGAGGAATACGTTGAAGAGCATTATGACGAAATAATTGCCGAAGCGGACGCAGATTGGAAGGAAATGGTAGAAAGCGAAGACGAAGCCCTCTCAGACTACGTATATTTCCTTGAAAAATATCTCGAAAGCCACGAGGATTGCACCGACGAAGAGGACTGCTCTTGCGAGTGGCACGCGTACGCGCGTATGTATTCCGAAGCGCTTAATCCGACTGACGAACAGCTTGAGCGCGCCGCAATTATGACGGACTTTGCAGAAAAAAATACCGACGTCGTAAGAATGTTCACGAGAGTCAAAGCAGGATAAAATAAAAAACAAGCAGTGGATTCGCCACTGCTTGTTTTCATATTCAGCCACTTTTCGACATATATTGTCGTATGAAAAGACGGTTAATTTGCATAATGGTTCTTTTGGTTTTTGGAGTAAGCGCGTTATATTTTACGGCGTGCGATAATTCGGTGATAGGGAAGTATTATCATAAAATTTCCGATTATCGCAACGTTCTTATGACGGCGGAAACGGACGACTTTATTCTGGAAATGATTAGCGGTGTGAGGGAAAATCCTTTTCTGTCGGACGGAGTCTGCTCGGCAGATAAAAAGGAATATACCGTGTTTACGTTGACGCCGAAATCTTCGCTTGTGAGCGGTGATACGGCGACTCTTATATGTACGCTGGACGGAGCGGAACATACGCTTACTCTCGCGCGACATCCTTTTTTAAGCAGTTATTCCGTCGAGGTGGAAGTTAGCCCTGCCGAGGAGGAGAAAACGGAGCTGAACGTCAGCGTAAACGACGTAAGCGTTACGCTAGCGCCCTGTTTGTCAAGCGTGGACGGAGAGTACGCCCTGACCTCAGCGCTTGAGCGATTAGGCGATAAGATCAAATTATGGAATGACTATGAAATACACCTCCGCCTGTCCGAGAACACCATAACGCTGGAGGGCGGTTGGTATTGGTACGTTGCGTTCATTCACGACGGAGAAACGACGAGCGTGCTACTGTCCGCAGAAACGGGAGAAATAACTGCCGTTCGAGGATGAAAAAAATTTCCGCTCTTTGCTTAAAAAAGGTTTACTCTTGTCAAATATTGTGGTATACTGAAAAACAATAATGAACGAGCAGGAAATCAAGTCGTTAAACGGAAGTGATGCGAGAGCGGAGGAGAGTCTCGGCTCTTTCATAGCGCGACTTGCTATTAAAACGCTTGTCTGCTTTTTCATAATATTTTCATTGGCAGCTGCTGTTTTAAGCTGCCTTTTTCCAAAAGCGTATATGAACTTCTATCGCAGTATCGGATTATACGGCAAAGCGTCTATGTACGCTACCGTTGCCTCTATGATGGCGGAAGATAGCCACTTTGGCGATTGCAACGGATCGTGCGAATATTCTTCGTTTCTCGTAGTGGGAATAGATTGCTCCGTGCTTGCCGGCGACTATGAAAGGTTATACGAACTGACGGACAAGTATCTTAATTCGCCTTGCCACGAAAAGCGTTCGGCTATAGTGGACGCCAAATACCTTGAAGGTATGGGAAATAATTACGTGGCTCTGTCCGTTATCTACGGCTATGACGATTACGTTCACGGCGAGCGAATCCGCGCTATGCTTGAAAGTGGCGGTGAATATGCAAGTGAAGCGGAATCAGACGTTAACGAAGCGCTCGCAAATCCAACTACCGCTACTCTCGATATGCTGATAGCGTATACCGATTTCGGCGCGGACGGTCTTGACGAGGAACGAGTAAAAACGGTTTATCAAGCTTACGCAGAGGGTGCAAAGAACGTAGGCGTTACCTCGGACGGCAAGCCGGATGAAAAGAAAATCGCGCTCAAAAGCAGTCTGCTTCATCGAGTGAGCGCATTAGCGGAAAACCTCTGCTCAAGTGGCGTAATTTCGCAGTCCGAAGCAGAGGAAACGCAGACGGCGTATGAAGACTTTATTAAATCATTGAATTAAATTTTTTCACCAAATAAACGGAGGAGAAAACATGGATAAAATCGTAAAGGAAGGACTTACTTTCGACGACGTACTTCTTATACCCGCAAAGAGCGAAGTAGTTCCCAGCGACGTAAGCCTTAAAACCCGACTCACTAAGGACGTGGAACTCAACGTTCCCCTTATTTCGGCGGCAATGGATACCGTTACCGAATCTAAGCTTGCTATTGCAATGGCGCGCGAGGGTGGTCTGGGTATTATTCACAAGAACTTGTCGATTGACGCGCAGGTGGAGCACGTGGACAAGGTTAAGCGCAGTGAGAACGGCGTAATCAACGATCCTTTCTCACTTTCGCGTGAGCACAAGCTTACCGACGCGCTTGCGCTTATGCAGAAATACCGCATTTCAGGCGTTCCTATTACGGACAAGAGCGGTAAACTCGTAGGTATACTCACCAACCGTGACCTTCGTTTCGAAACTAATTTCGAGCGTCTTATCGACGAGGTTATGACTAGGGATAACCTCATTACGGCGCGCGAGGGAACTACGCTTGAAGAGGCGAAGAAGATCCTTGCTCAGCACCGTATCGAAAAACTTCCCATCGTGGATAACGACTTCCACCTTAAAGGGCTTATTACCATTAAGGATATCGAGAAGGTTATCAAATATCCCAACAGCGCGAAGGACTCTAAGGGCAGACTGCTTTGTGGTGCTGCAATCGGTGCAGGCGTAGACTGCATGGACAGAGCGACTGCGCTCGTTAAGGCAGGCGTTGACGTGCTTTGCCTTGACTCCGCTCATGGTCATAACTCCAACGTGCTTAACGCGGTAGAAAAGGTTAAAAACGCATTCCCCAATATCGTGCTTATCGCAGGTAACATTGCGACTGCAGACGCAGCGGAAGACCTCATTAAGAGAGGCGCGGACGTCGTTAAGGTAGGAATGGGCCCCGGCTCTATCTGCACCACGCGTATCGTTGCAGGTATCGGCGTACCTCAGGTTACTGCTATTATGGACTGCGCGGAAAGAGCGGATAAGCTCGGAAAAGCGACTATTGCGGACGGCGGAATTAAATACTCCGGCGATATTGCCAAAGCAATCGCGGCAGGCGCTAACGCCGTTATGCTTGGTTCGCTCTTCGCAGGAACGGAGGAAAGCCCCGGAGAACTCGAAATCTATCAGGGCAGAAGCTTCAAGTCCTATCGCGGTATGGGTAGTTTAGGCGCAATGCCTCTCGGAAGCAAAGACAGATATTTCCAGGCATCCAACTCCAAATTCGTACCCGAAGGTGTGGAAGGCAGAGTGCCTTTCCGTGGCGCGCTTGCGGATATCGTTTTCCAGCTCGTCGGCGGTCTCCGTAGCGGTATGGGCTACGTAGGTCAGCCCACCATCGACGATCTTCGTCATAACGCGCGTTTCGTTAAGATTACGAGCGCTTCGCTTATCGAGAGCCACCCTCACGATATCGCTATCACGAAGGAAGCCCCCAACTATTCGAGAGGTTAATAATTCAATGGCGTTGGATAAAGTCAAAAAGGTAGTGCTCTCGCACGTGCCGAAGAGTGGACTCGTAGGCGTAGCCGTAAGTGGCGGTAGCGATTCCATGTGTCTTATTGACTGTATCTTGCGCCATTCTCTTATTGAAAAAGACCGCCTGTTAATCATTAATTTCGATCACGGCTTGCGTGGAGAGGAGTCCGAACGTGATTCGGCGTTCGTGGCGCAGTTCGCCCAAACGCACGGAGTCAAACTTCATTTTGAAAAGTTAAGCGTTTCGGCCAAAAGCAAAGCCTACGGTGAAAGTCTGGAAACGACGGCGCGCGCATTAAGGCGCGAAGCCTTTGAGCGTATCGTGGAGGGCGGAGTGTCGGTAATTTTGACGGCGCACACCGCTTCCGACCGCGTAGAAACGCTACTAATGCGACTGTTCCGCGGTACGGGAATAAAAGGGCTTGCCGGTATGAGCGAGAAAGACGGCTTTATCGTCCGACCGCTCATTCATTGCAATAAGTCTGAAATAATACAGTACGTTAAATCAAGCAACGTGCCTTACGTTGAGGACTCGACTAACGTCGACAGCGCATACTCGCGCAACTTTATTCGTAACGAGGTTCTGCCACTTATCCGCACGAAATATCCAAAAGCAGACGAGGCGATTCTGCGATTAGCCGACCTTGCAAGTCAGTCGGCGGTGAGATCGGACGGAGTAATCATTCAAGGCGAGTCTGCCGTAGTGACGGAAAAGAGCGGTGACGCGGTAGTGTCTGCTTTCGCGCACGCAGGATTAAACGACTATGCGAGCGCTCACGTGGGCGCGGTTACGCAGTTGTTTGAAAAGCCGAACGGTAAAGGCGTAGACCTTCCTCACGGCTATCGCGCGGAAAAAGAAAAGGCAGGCGTCCGGGTATATAAGGATTTCACTCCGCCTGAATTCGAAATTCCGCTCCTTATGGGCGAGATGACCTTGGGGCGCATAGCTTTCAAAGCGGAAAGCGTTGCTCCGCGCGTGGATAAAGCGTCTACCGTTTTCGACTTTGACAAGCTACCTGACGGCGTAGTGGTGAGAAGCCGAAAAAACGGCGATCGGTTCACGGCAGTCGGAGGCAAAGAAAAATCGCTGTCCGATTGGCTGATAGATAAAAAAGTACCGAGGTACGAACGAAAAAATCTTGCCGTGCTTGCTTCGGGAAGCGAAGTGCTTGCCGTGATAGGCATAGCGACGGGTGAAAAGATTAAAATTGACGAAAATACCGTGAGAGCGGTGGAGATAAAACCCATTAAGGGAGAGCAACATGCAAAAATTCACACAGATTTACACTCAGAGCGAAATTACCGCAAGAGTAAACGAGATGGGCAGACAGATAAGTGAAGAAATGCTTCCTCAAAAGCCTTTGCTTGCAGTATGCGTTATCAAGGGCGCAGTGCTTTTCTATGCCGATCTTGTAAAGGCAATACACGACCGTGACGTACGTTTCGGTTTCGTTGCAGCAAGCTCTTATTACAGCGCTGAAGGCAAAATGATGTCTAAAGGCACCGTAAATATGAAGTATTCGTCCATTGACGAAAACGAAATTAAAGGCGCAGACGTTCTTATAGTAGAGGACATTATCGATACGGGCAGAACGCTTAAAGCGCTTAAAGATTATTTCTACGAAAAGGGCGCTAATAAAGTAAAAATTGCGACGCTTCTTAATAAGCCCGATTGCCGTGTGGTAGAAGTAGATCCGGACTACAACGCGTTTACTCTCGTCGGCAATCCTTACATAATCGGTTACGGGCTGGATAACGCACAGCAGTACCGCAACCTTGACGGAGTATATAAAATCAACTGATGGAAAGCATAAGCGACCTCCAAGCGCGCGGACTGAAATTTATTCAGGACGATAGATTTTTCCCTTTCGGCACGGACGGCGTGGAACTTGCCAATTTTGCGCAGGCTAATAGACGAGACAGGGCGATCGACCTTGGCTGTGGTACGGGCATAGTGTCGGTACTACTCGCCGGCAAAAAAGGTGTACCCGTCGTTGGCGTGGAACTTCAACGCGAAGTAGCGGAGCTTGCAAGGCGTAACGCCGAGCTGAACAACCTGCCTATTGAAATCGTAAACGACCGTGTGCAGAACTTAAAAAATCGTTACGAGAGCGGAAGCTTCACCGTCGTTACTTGCAATCCGCCCTACCGTAAGACTGCAAGCGGAGAAGCAAGCCTAACGAATGAGGTAAGGATTGCGCGCCACGAAGTGGAGATGACTCTTGCCGACGTACTTGACGCCTCGGCGTACCTTTTAGGGAGCGGTGGAAAGCTGTATATGGTGCATATAACCGAGCGGTTAGACGAGGTTCTCGTAGAAGCGACCAAACGCCGTCTTGCGCCCAAAGTCCTGCAAATCCTTCGTCCCTCTCAGGCTAAAAAACCGCATATATTCCTCTTGAAATGTATCAAGGACGGCAAGCAAGGTTTGGAAGTCCTGCCCGAACGCGACGTCCTCGGCGGAACAAGTGGCTTGGAATATCCGAAATAGAGGTTTTCTATGAACCAAAATAATTTATGGGTAAAAGCCAAAAATCTTAAAATACAAACGTCTCCTGAAATATCATACTTTTTCAGGTGAATCAAAAGAAACGAGAACTTGGATATATGTCCGAGTTCTCGTTTCATTTGCGGAATCTATATCATTTTAATGATAATTTTTGATTTTGGGGCATAAAATATTGACAAGATAACATTTTAATGATATAATATTGTCAAGGATGGTGAAGCACTATGATTATTTATCACGGCTCAAAAGATATTATTGAAAGACCCGAATTCGGTAAGGGCAATAAGAAGAATGATTATGGGTTGGGCTTTTACTGTACTGAAAACGTTGAACTTTCAAAAGAATGGGCTTGTTCTAACAATGAAACAAACGGATATGCTAATCAATATGAAATTGATTTAAGCGCTTACAAGGTTTTAGATTTAAGAGAAGAAAAATACTCTATTCTTAATTGGATGGCACTTTTATTGAAATTTAGAACGTTTGACGTTAATACCCCTATTTCAGCACAAGCAAAAGAATATATATTAGAAAACTTTTACGTTGACGTGGAAGAATATGACGTAATTATTGGTTATCGTGCAGATGATTCTTATTTTAGCTTTGCAAAGGATTTCATTAACAACACGATTTCCGTTCAACAACTTGCTGAAGCTATGCGTCTTGGCGAATTAGGTATTCAAATAGTGTTAAAGTCTAAAAGGGCTTTTGATACGGTAAAATATATAAGTTATGAATTAGCCGAATGTAAGGAATATTATGTTAAGCGTGTTAGCCGTGATAAAAAAGCAAGAGAATCGTATTTAAGTGGTCATAGACATAACTTAGTGTCCGACGGCTTATTTGTAATGGATATCATTAGAAAGGGGCTTAAAAATGGCGATAAAATCTTATGATATTAGATATTTAGACAACGTTGCTACAAATATCGGGACAATGTTTGAATATGCGGTGGCATGTGGGTACGAGCCAAAAGTATATTGGAATATGTTTGCTTCTTCCGACGTGGCAAAACAAATATAAAAAGGCAATCCAAGATTTTTAGTTGGATATTCTGCAATAGATTTATTAGACTACGTTGTTAACGCTACTGTG
>JAFTMM010000072.1 GCA_017452405.1 Clostridia bacterium
GATTGGACTTGAACCAATAACATCTTGATTAACAGTCAAGCGCAACTACCGATTGTGCTACTATGGCTTATTTTGTGGTGAATCATCAAGGATTTGAACCTTGGACAAACCGGTTATGAGCCGGTTGCTCTAACCAACTGAGCTAAAGGCCCTTGGCACCATCGCGAGCGGATTTACGCTTGCCAAAGTAATATACTATATTTGGGAGTATAAAGTCAAGAAAAATCACAAACTTTTTTTAAAAATTTTTACCTATTTTTTAAATTTCAATTCGACAAGACTTCCTTCCCTTCGTCAACATCATACGATATTCTTTTCTTGCTCTGCGTTAAAATGATTTCGACTTATCGGGAGGAAAAATGGAAATTCGTTTTGAATATAAGGGTAGCGTATTGAAAATTTTGCTGTCGGGCGAACTTGACGAAAGTAACGCTGAAAAGGTGCGGAGTGCTTTAGATGATAAAATATCGCCCTTGCACGTAAATAAAATTATTTTGGATTTGTCAAAATTATCTTTTATGGATTCAACGGGTATTGGCGTTTTTGTCGGAAGGTACCGCAAATTCAAAGACAAGCCTTTGGCGTTTTTTATTACTCAACCGAACGTGACTGTTGACAAGATCTTAAAACTGTCCGGTATATATAATATAATGCCGAAAATTGAAACCGCTTAGGAGAATAAAATGAATAATAGAATGGAAATCAAATTCCCTGCAATCAGCCGAAATGAATCGTTGGCAAGAAGCGTAGTGTCAGCCTTTGCCGTTGAGCTTAATCCCGATCTTGATCGATTGGGTGATATAAAAACTGCCGTCAGTGAGGCAGTTACCAATTGCATTGTTCACGGTTACCCGAGCGGAAACGGTGAGATTGAAATAATAGCAGAAAACAACGACGGAATTTTACATATCGAGGTTCTTGATCGAGGGGTTGGTATCGCGGATATTACTACTGCCAGACAGCCTTTTTATACGACGAAAGAGGGTGAAGAACGATCAGGAATGGGATTTACAGTCATGGAAACGTTCATGGATAGCTTGGAAGTGGAAAATCGCGACGGTGGCGGATTAAGAGTCGTTATGGAAAAATCGTTTAAGGAGTCATTATAAAGACAATCAATGCTTGAACAGGAAGAAATCTTAAAACTTATAAAGCAAGCTCAGAAAGGAAGCGAAGAAGCGAAGACGATTCTTCTAACCGAAAATTCGCCTCTTATAAAGAGCATCATCAGGCGTTATAAGGGCAGAGGTATAGAGTACGACGACTTATATCAGCTGGGTTGTATTGGCTTTCTAAAAGCTATTAAGAATTTCTCGTTTGAGTTTGAAGTTAGATTTTCCACTTACGCCGTACCTATGATTATGGGCGAAGTGAAAAGATATCTCCGTGACGACGGTTATATAAAAATATCTCGAACTATTAAGAGTGATGCAATTAAGATAAACGCTTTCGTGGAGCGATATAGACAAACCCATCAAAAATCCCCCACGGTTGAAGAAATAGCAAATGAATTCAATATTGAACCGCGGGAAGTTGCGTTCGTTATGGATAGCGCGAAACTACCTGTATCTATATACGATAATACTGATGACGATGGTGGTAAACAAATAATAGATAAACTTCCTTCGGAGGAAAATGAAAACAACAACATAGACAAAATTCTTCTGAAAGACTTAATTAATTCCCTTTCAGAGAGAGATAAAAAAATAATAATTTTAAGATATTTCAGGGGCTCGACTCAATGCGAAGTGGCTCGGATAATGGGTGTATCTCAGGTTCAAATTTCTCGACTTGAAAATAAAATTTTGTCAATGATGAAGTCTGAATTTATTAAAGGGCAAGCATAATTGGTTGCTTGCCCTTTAATAAATATACTATGTCACGCATAATACACCTATTTTTTAGCTAATTTAGCGATATTTTTATATAAACCGGGGTTATCACCCTGACTTGTGGCGTAAGTAATCACGTATACTTTGGACGCCTTTCCATTCTTGAGAATTTTCGCGCATTCGTTAGCCGTTGCTTTTGACGTAATAACGTCGTCAACTAAAAGTATATTCTTCCCTGCGACTTTTTCTGTGATAGAAAAAGTATTTTCTAGCGCTTTAATTCGCTCTGCTCTGCCGAGTTTAGTTGCGGTAACTTTAGCGTACGTGTTTTTTACCATAGTGCTTTTGACTTCTAATCCAAGGTTCTCCCCTATGTGTGTTGCAAGCAGTTCGGATTGATTGTAGCCACGTTTTTTGAGACGTTTCTTGTGTAAGGGAACGTACGTTATAAAATCAATATCCCATTGCAAAGTTTTTACAAGCTCACTCATATCACTAGCCATAAACTTTGCAACGTACGCTTTCTTGCCGTATTTCAATCTCCATACCATTTTCTTAGCTATTCTATTTGAATATGGATATGGGGCTCTTGCGAAATCAAAATAATGTTCGGAATTTACGTATACGCATGAATTACAATATCTTTGATATTTATTTTTCAGTTCTGCTCCGCAAATTTTGCAAGAATGAGTAACCTTTTCCGGCTGACATTGTGGGCAGAAACCGCTAGTAGTATCGCGACTCAGTTCATTATCGCAGAGTAAGCAACGAAGCCCGTCGGGATAGACGAGCTTCGAAAAGATTCTTCTGAAAAAACCAGCCATTAGTTGGAGAAGTTTGCAACTGCTTTCGTTTCGCGCGCAATAACGACTTCTTCGTCGGTGGGAATGATATAAACTTTAACCTTAGAGTTTGCAGTTGAAAGCTCAATATCGCCCGAGCCACAGGTGTAGTTTAATTTTTCATCATACTCTACGCCAAGATAGCTA
>JAFTMM010000073.1 GCA_017452405.1 Clostridia bacterium
AACGCCTTGCTTGTTTGTCGGTTATAACACTTTTAACGGTTGCCATTATGACTTGAAAATTTACGTTCCCGATAGCGCGGTTAACGCATATAAACAAAATGCTATTTTTGATACTAACGTTGCAGAAAAAATTCAAAGTAATAACGGCGAGTCACAAACCGATAATGCTTAAATACAAAAAATGTGCCACGATATCTCCATAACGAATGATAAGTAGAGTAGTAATTTAGAAATATGATAGCACCCGTTCGGTAGATCTGAATAATTGTGGCGCTATCTTGGGGATATTTTATAAAACTTTGAACAATTGCTGAACGATTATGCGTATAAACGGGTGTATAATATTATCAAACTGATAAAATTCTTATGTTCGGTATACGGTGAAGAGCTCATTGAGCTGACGAACGATGGCGCGTTTGAGAATTGTTCGGGACTCAATAGCATAACGTTTACTTCCACAACTCCCAGCGTCTTCGTCGGAAGTGATATTATAAACGGTTGTCACGAAGACTTGCAGATCTTCATTTCTGCAGGCTCATTGGATAATTATAAGACGTACGTATTCGTTGACGATACGGTAGCTTCCAAGTTTGTAGAGGCGCAAATAAGCGCATAAGTGAGAAAAAAGGACGGTTTATGACGTGATGTGAACCGTCCTTTTTACTACTTTTCTAAAAATTATTAAACTATTTATATTTTTTCCATTTTTACGCATACTGAGCGTATGAATTCGATATGGACGGAAACGGCGCAAGCTCCTTCCTATGGGCAGTTAAACGAAGATTTAAAAACGGACGTTCTCGTAATAGGCGGGGGAATTGCGGGAATATTATGCGCTTATATGCTTAAAAAAGCGGGTGTGGACTACGTTTTGGTTGAAGCAGACAGAATAGGCGCAGGGATTACTAAGAATACGACGGCGAAAATAACGTCACAGCACGGCTTGATTTACCACACTTTAATAAAGAAGTTTGGCAGGGAAAAGGCAGGACTATATTTGGAAACCAACCAGTCGGCGGTTAGTAAATACCGTGAATTATGCCGTGATATTGATTGCGACTTTGAGGAAAAAGACGCGTTTGTTTATTCGATAGATAATCCGAAGAAGATCGAAAAAGAATTGAACGCTTTGAAAGAACTTGGATTTTCGGCGGATTATGCAGAATCCGTGCCGTTGCCGTTCAAAATAGCAGGCGCCGTGCGATTTGAGTGTCAGGCGCAGTTTCACCCTTTGAAATTTATGTATGCTATTTCTAAAGGACTGAATATCTATGAACATACCAAAGTTTTGGAAATTGCTCCAAACCTCGTTAAAACAAAGGGTGGAAATATTACTGCTAAAAAAATTATCGTTGCAACGCATTTCCCATTCATAAACAAGCACGGATTTTATTTTTTGAAGATGTATCAGCACCGCTCGTACGTAATAGCGCTTAAAAACGCAACTGACGTTAGCGGTATGTATCTCGACGATAACGAAAAAGGCTTGTCTTTCCGCAATTACGACGATTTGCTTCTCCTCGGTGGTGGAAGTCACCGTACGGGGGAAAAGGGCGGTAATTGGGCTGTATTGCGCGAGTTTGCAAAACAGAACTATCCCGAAGCCGAAACGGTCTATGAGTGGGCGACACAGGACTGTATGCCACTTGACGGAGTTCCGTATATAGGGCATTATTCGGGAAGTACGCCCGATCTATACGTTGCAACGGGTTTTAATAAATGGGGAATGACCTCGGCTATGGTATCTGCTGAACTTCTTACCGATATGGTTTTGGAAAAAGAAAATCCCTATGCGGAGGTATTTGATCCGTCACGTTCCATGCTCTGCGCTCAACTATTTGCAAATATAGGAAAGGCGGTGCTAAATCTCATAACACCGACCGTTCCGCGCTGTCCGCACATGGGTTGCGCTTTGAAATATAATCCCGATGAACGTTCTTGGGATTGTTCTTGTCACGGTTCGCGTTTTACCGAGGATAAAAAACTTATAGATAATCCTGCCACTAAGGATCTTAGCTAATTGTGCAAATATTAGGTACAATACTTAAAAATCGTGCCAGCATTTAATTTACCTCTGTTAAAGATTGTGTTATAATATACTAAATATAGTATGTGTTTAATTATGGATGTTGATTAATGAAAGTTTTTGTACAAGCCGACAAAAATGGCTTACCGCACAATCATAATTTCTATAGTGCCTATCAGGGCTTTTTGGAAATGGGCTTTGAGACGATAATGTTTAATCGCCTTGAAGAGCTAAAGGATAGCAATAGAAATGATATTGTAATCGGATATGTAGATGACGTAAGAAAAAAACTGAGCTATTTTGGAGTAACCCCTCCTGAAATAGATTATCCTGAAGAGCTTAAAGCTTATTTAGGGAGAAAAATCTGGAGGTCGAAATTAAGTCACGTTGCCAATAATCCTGAACAATGGCCAATTTTCATAAAACCGATTGAGGATAAGAAATTTTCCGGAGTTGTTGTCCATTCTCCCAAAAACTTAATAGGCTGTGGCACTTGTGGGGAAGATCCTGAAATATTTTGTTCAGAAGTTGTTAATTTCAAAGCAGAGTGGCGCTGTTTTGTTCGATACGGACGAATACTTGACGTAAGACCATATAGAGGTGAGTGGAGACTTCACTATGAGCCTACTGTGATTGAAAAGGCGGTATCCGAATATAAGACTGCGCCTAATGGTTTTGCAATTGATTTTGGCTTAACGAACGATGGTAGAACTCTACTAATCGAAGTCAACGACGGTTACGCCTTAGGTTCGTACGGATTGTTTTATTTGGACTATGCAAAACTTTTATCTTCTAGGTGGGCAGAATTGACTAAAACCCAAGATGAGTGTGCTTTTGATATACACTATGGAAAATATAATTAAAGAAAAATTAAATGAAATAGAACGCAGAGAAAATATAAAAATTCTACATTGCGTAGAATCGGGCAGTCGAGCTTGGGGATTTGCTTCTCCCGATAGTGATTATGATGTCCGTTTTATTTATGTGCGACCGAAAGAGTATTATTTGCGTCTAGATAAAACAAGAGACGTAATAGAGTGGCAACTTGACGATACTCTAGACATAAATGGGTGGGATATTCAAAAAGCTCTGCGCCTATTACATAAATCTAATCCTACTTTATTTGAGTGGAATTCTTCTCCTATTATTTATAAGACAACGGAAGAATGGACAGAAATATCTAATGTAATTAAAGAATTTTTTGTTGAAAAATCAGGTTTATATCATTATTTAAGTACGGCAAAAAGTAATTATAGAGTATATCTTAGAGGCGAAATTGTAAAATACAAAAAGTATTTTTACGTGCTTCGTCCTATCCTTGCGTGTAACTGGATATTGGCAGAAGGAACGCCACCACCCATGTTATTTAGCGAACTTATGGATAAATATTTAGATGAAAATTTAAAATCGGATGTAAAAAAATTACTTGATATCAAAATCAATACGCCTGAAATATCAGAAGGGAAGCGTTTCGGCAAAATCAATGATTATATTGATAATAATATTGAGAAAATTGAAACAATCTTAAAAAATATGCCTACGAAAAAAACGCAACCTTGGGAAAAACTCAACTATATTTTTACATCATTAGTTTTAAGATGATTAAAAAAGATTGCCGGTTTACAGGCAATCTTTTTTAATCATCATATTTGCAATCGAGATAAAGTTCGAACTTATCTGGACTGCCTTTTCCGCTAGAAACGTAATACAAAAGCTCAAGCAAGATACCCGACTCACTTTCCTCGCAAAGCACTTTACGCGGAAAAACCTTCATGGGAATTTCGCCGAACGGAGTAGACACGGAGAAGGAGTGTTCTTTGCCTTCCTGCAAAATAATGGTATAATCCTCCTCGCTTTCTCTCCGAATAGACACGATACCGTCCGAAATACCTATGGTAAATAACGCGCCCTCTTGACCGTAAGTAATATTGATACTGTTGCCGATACGGCAGACAGATCCGGTAGTCATGAGCGCGGACTGTCCGTCACGTTTTTCTTTAAGTTTAATAATTGCACTATGTTCCATATTAGTATTATACATGGAGCGTTATCCAAAGTCAAGCACCGCGTTAACAAAGTCAAGCACCGCGCAATTAAAGTCCAAGCATTAAGTCGAACGATTTTTCTCGATTTTTCGCATATAATCGACTTAATGCTACATAATAAAAGTATGAAAACGAACGGTATCATTAGAAAAGTAGACGGACTCGGAAGGGTAGTAATACCCAGAGAATATAGAAAACTGCATCGTATTTCCCTCGGTGATCCCATGGAAATTTCGTGCATGGAAAACGGTGAAATCATTCTCCGCAAAATGGACCTTACGCTTACGTTAGAGGAGCTTTCCGGCCCTGCAATTCGTGCGCTTTCCGAACAGATCAAAGGCACGATTCTCGTATCCAATCTTGAAAAATGGCTTAGCGTGGGACACGGCGAATATAAAATGATGTTTGCTGGAAAACAGCTTCCCGAAGAAATCGTCAAGAAACTTCGCAGAAGGGAAAATTACTCTATTTTTGACATATCCGAAATTAAAGATCTCGGCATTACTTCCACCGAAAAAACTATTATGGTTGCCGAGCCTATTGCGGGAGAGTGTGACGTATTCGGCGCGCTTTTCGTAACGGGTAGAGAAGCTATGTCCGAAACGGACGTTATCCTCGTGCGTATGGCAGCGACAATACTCGGCAATTCGCTTCAAAAGTTTTGACAGCGCAAAGTAAAACATTTTATTGCAAAATTTTGAAAAATAAGCTCAAAACCGCTTGCATATCTCGGGGCTCTGTGCTATAATACTTAGGATTGTAAAAACGCAGAGAGGTTTTATATGTTAAACAATTTGTTTATGGCGATATCCGCAGATGTTGCCGGTGTTCTTCAAACCATACGCACGGTTCTTATAATAGTTGAGGCAGTCCTTGCAATTGCCGTTGTCATAACGATTTTCTTCCAGCCTGCAAACACGACGGGCATGAGCGCAATCGACAACTCCGAAACGTATTACACCAAGAACAAGAAGCGTTCTACCGAAGGCATGATGAAACGAGCAACCACGATACTTGCTATACTTATGGCAGTAGTTGCGGTAGCATTCTTCGTAACGCTTTGCTTCGATAAGACGGGTGCTTAATTAAACGAAATAGGGCAGCGGCAAATAACCGCTGCTTTTTTTGTGCCTCTCGTTACACACGGAGAAATTAATGAAAAAGAATAAATCAAAAAAATCTAAAGCAAAGAGAACCTATTCAGTTCCCGCCAAAAAGAAAAAGGAGGAAGGCAAGCTCTTAACCGGTACCTATCGCGGTACGGGCAAAGGCTTTGCATTTCTTACGCCCGATGACGGCGGTGAAGATATCTTCATACCACCTAAGGGCTTAGGCGGCGCGCTGAACGGCGATAGAGTAACGGCGTACGTCAAGCGCGACGCTAACGGTAAACTAGAAGCAACCGTTTGCGACGTAATCCAACAGACTACCTTGTACGTCGTGGGAACTTATGAGGAAACCTCAAGTGGCAGACCTGTAATAATTCCTGACGACGGAAAAGTTTGCCGTCATTTCATAATATGCGACAAGCGTTCCTTAAAACCCAAACTCGGTTATAAGGTCGTAGGCTTGCCTTACGAACGCGACGGCGATACGCTGTACGGCGATCTCGTTGAAGTTCTCGGCGAACCCAACGTCAAAAACGTGGACATCCTGTCCGTTGCGCGCGCGTACGGCTTAAACGAAGAATTTCCTCCAGAAGTGGAATCGGTAGCCCGAAATTCTGCATTTGAAGTCAGCGAAGAGGAAATAGCGGGCAGAGAAGACTTCCGTGACGATATCGTGGTTACGATTGACGGTCTTGATGCAAAGGACCTTGACGACGCTATCTGCGTTAAGCGCACGGAAAGCGGTTATAATCTCAGCGTGCACATTGCCGACGTTTCTCATTACGTCAAGGAAAAAGGCGTAATCGACAGGGAAGCGTTTAAGCGTGGAACGAGCGTATATTTCCCGGGATGTGTTTTTCCCATGCTACCGAGAGAACTTTCCAACGGTATATGTTCGCTTAATCCCGACGTTAACCGCCTTACGCTGTCTTGCATTATGGACGTAGATAAGCGCGGTAACGTAACGAGCGCAAGAGTGGCGAAAGGACTTATTAAAACCCGCCGTAGAATGAACTACGATAACGTTGCTTTAATTCTCGAAGGCGACGAAAAAGAGCGCGCGGAAAACGCTGACGTATGCGAAATGTTAGACGTTGCAAAAGAGTTAGCCACTCTTTTAAATAAAAAGCGTAAAGCGCGTGGTAGCATAGAATTCGAACTTCCCGAACCTAAAATCATTCTAGACGATAACGGAATTTGCGTAGACGTACAATTATACGAACATAAAGTCAGCCATATGGTCATAGAGGAGTTTATGCTCCTTGCAAACGAATCGGTCGCGAGTATGTTTGATAAGATGAAAGCGCCGTTCGTATACCGCGTACACGAAGCGCCTCCTGCTGAAAAAGAAGAAGCGTATATCGAATACCTTGAAAGTTTGGGCGTGGAATTTAGCGGTGGTTCGCCAAGCGACTATGCGGAGCTTTTCGAAAGAGTAAAGGGCAGCCCGAACGAGCACGCTATCAGCCGAATCGGTCTGCGATCTATGTCAAAAGCCAAATATATGACGAAAGACGCAGGGCATTTCGGCTTAGCGGCAAAGCACTACTGCCATTTCACGTCGCCCATTCGTCGTTATCCAGACCTGCAAATTCACCGCATTATTTCCGACTATCTCGCCAAGGGTGGAGCGTATATTAAGCGTTACGCAAAAATCGTAACCGATTCCGCTTCGCAAAGTTCGGTGCGCGAACAAGTGGCAATGACTGCCGAGCGTCGCGTAGACGATATGAAAAAAGCCGAATATATGAAATCTCACGTAGGCGAAACTTTTGCGGGAAACGTGGCGTCGGTGACGGAATGGGGCTTGTTCGTCGAACTTCCCAACTGCATTGAAGGTCTTGTTCGTAAAGAATTGCTCGGAGACGAGGTAGAGTATAATGAAAAGATTCACGTTATTAAAGCTGACGGAAAATTATGGAATATAGGCGCGCCCATAACAGTCGTTTGTGACAGCGTGGAAAACGGAAAAATAAATTTCTCGCCCGCGCCTGAAGAAAAATAATGAAATAAAAAGTGGAAATAAAAGTATTTATGACGACCGATTAACTGAAAAAGTTATCGGTCGTTTTTATAATTTCAACCCATTTATAATAAAAAATATAACGATAGGGGAATTTTTTGGAAAAATGTGGTCGTAAGGGGTTGACTTTGGTTAAACTGTATGGTAAAATATGCGTGTGAAAATCTAAAAGGAGGTCTTGCGCATGTTTTTGACAGGCAGAAGCAGTCATCAGATTGACGACAAAGGCAGAATAAGAATACCAACCAAATTCAAAGACATTTTGGGCGCAAACCCCTTTATTACGGTTGGAAAAAATAACTGCTTATATATCTATCCGAAGGCAACTGCGGAAACGATTTTTGAAACCAAGTTCGGTGACGTTGACGGATACGGTAACGATCCCAAACTTGAAATGATGCATAAGATCTTTTCGCAAGGTGATTTCGTGGAAGAGGACAAGCAGGGAAGAATATACCTTCAGAGCTACCACCTCAAACATCTCTTTGGAGACGGCGAACCTAAGAAAAACGTTATTAGTATCGGTATGCGCGACAGAGTGGAGCTTTGGGCTGAAGACGTATGGAATGCATACGACAGCGCGATCTCGCTTGACGAAATCTTTGCTAAGATGGCTAAGTCCGAATGAACTTCTATCACGAATCAATAATGCCTCGCGAAGTCCTGGAGGCTCTCGACGTTAAACGCGACGGATTGTATTTTGACGGAACGCTAGGCGGAGGCGGACACTCTCTGCGAATCCTTGAGGCAGGCGGTAGAATAATAGCGACCGACCTTGACGGAGATGCGATAGCGTACGCGAGCGAACTTTTCGACAGTAAAGGCTATAAAGGCAGATATACTCTCGTCAGAGGGAATTTCAAAGATTTTACGCATATTTGCGACGAACTCGGCATAAAGGAAATAGACGGCGCGCTTCTCGACTTAGGTGTATCTTCACACCAATTTGATGAGCCTACCCGTGGGTTCTCGTACCGTTACGACGCGCCTCTCGATATGCGAATGGACGTCAGACAGGAACTCGACGCAAAATATATCGTAAACGAGTATAAGCCGTCCGAACTACTGCGCATACTATACGAATACGGCGAAGAACCTTTCGCAAAACGGATAGTTTCTAATATTGTCAAGGCGCGAGGCGAAGCGCCCGTACAAACTACGGGACAGCTGGTAAGCATAATTGAAAAGAGCGTACCGCACCGAAAGGGCGGGCATCCTGCAAAACAGACCTTTCAGGCGCTTCGTATTGAAGTAAACGGAGAGCTGGACGGACTGTCAAATGCAGTAGAAGACGTATCGCGACGTTTAACGAGCGGAGGAAGATTGTGTGTAATAACTTTCCACTCGCTTGAAGACCGAATCGTGAAAAGAACTATGAAAACGATGGCAACCGATTGTCTGTGCGACAAATCGATACCCATATGCATCTGCGGTCATAAAGCCGAAGTGCGAATTCTCAAAACAAATTTAAAAGCAACCAAAGAGGAAATGGAATTAAATACTCGGAGCAAAAGCGCATCGCTTCGTGTGGTGGAAAAAATTTAGCGCAAAAAGTAATAAACCAAAAGGCAGGGAAATAGAATGGTAACGAGCAAGAGACGTATCGAAACCGAGAAAGACAGATTTGGCGGTTTTGCAGAAGCGGAAGCTTACAGAATTGAAGGCGACAGACGAGAAATCAGCGACGATATTCTCAACATGCGCAGTTACGTTTCCACTACAGAAAAAGAAGCGTCCGTTTCCACGCCTGAAAAAATCGAAGAGGTTGTGATTAAGGAGGTTAAGAAGGCGACGCCCACTCCCGTAAGAAGGAGTATTCAGGACGTAATGCCCGAAATTATCGCTCCTAAGCGCATCGAGAAAATTTCCAAGGCGGAAAGCGCTCCGGCAATTCACGAGAAAAAGCTCTCGTTTGCAGCTAAACGCGCGCTCATAATTTATATGTCCGTAGTTTTGGCTATCGTAGCCGGAATTATTGCGACGGGAGTAGCGGTCAGTAGCGTATCTGCTCAGGTAACGAGCTACGAAACGACCATAACGGAGCAGGAAGAAATGATAGCGAGTCAGCGTGAAGAGCTTGCGCTCCTCGGTAACGAATCAGTTATCGCGGATAGAGCGGAAGAGCTCGGAATGGTTGAAATTGCCGACGGCGACGTAAACGGTTACACGCAACTCCAGATCAGCGGATCTACCGATGACGAAAGCGGATTGTTTGACAACGTACGCGATTGGTTCAATTCGGTATTCGGAGGCTGATAGCTTGGATCAAAGCAACAGTATAACAAAATTGCGAAAGAGGTTATTGATAGTATTTATATCAATAGCCTTTTTGTTTTGTCTGCTTGCGGGCAGGCTGTTCTTTTTGCAAATAATCGAAGGTGAATTCTTATCTAGCAAGGCTACCGATCAGTGGTACAGAACGCTACCACTCGACGCTCCGCGTGGTATGATTTACGACGAAAAAGGCGAAATCCTTGCCGGCAACGAATCCGTGTATACCGTATACGTCCGTCCCAACGCAGTTAAGGATAAAAGCGCAGTAACTGAACTTTTGTCCGAAACGCTTTCTCTCGACACCGTAAAATTGTCGGAAAAGCTGTCGCAAAACAAGAGCGAAGTAACTATAGCGCGCAAGGTAAGCCCTGAAATAGCTGAAAGCATAGAGAGCGCCGGTCTTTCGGGCGTCTATACCGCGGCCGGTTATACGCGCATATACCCTCACGGTAGCATGCTATCCAAAGTTATCGGTTTCACCAATATAGATAACGAGGGGCAGAACGGACTTGAAGGATATTACGATAAATATTTAAGCGGTACGGACGGTTACGCATATTCGGATGCAGATATAGCAGGTCGGGAAATTGAGGGCGGTACGACGAGATACGTTCCCGCCGTTGCGGGCTGTGATATGACGCTCACGGTAGATGCGAAAATTCAGGCTTTTGCCGAAAGTGCGGTAGTCGAAGCCTCGCTTGAATGGGGTGCAAAGTCCTGCTCTGCAATAGTCATGGACGTAACCGGCGGTA
>JAFTMM010000074.1 GCA_017452405.1 Clostridia bacterium
CCGTTATAACCGCCGTCCATAAAGCCAACGCCAAAGATGGGCGCGCGCGACAGGTCGGATAAGCCGTCTATCCACAACGGGAAACGACCGTTATCCTCTGCCGAGAAGCGTAAGACGTTCCATATACTCGTAAGTAGATTTTCGACACCGCCCAACGTCTGCATCATTACAAGGAACGCAACAAGCAATAAAAGCGCCAAAGCTATCGAAGAAATGATGTTTTTCTTGCGGTTACGTCCGCTCACACAGCATGCAACTATACAAACCAAAAGCACGACTCCGCCAAATACGATAGCCGTTCTGCCGTTAACAAATACTACTACTATATAGAATATAATTGCCGAGGCGAAGGAAAGTGGGCTATAGCGACGCGAGTGCGCAAGATACATCGAAGCAGGCACGCAAAGCGCAAGCACGGCTCCAACTAGATTAAACACGCCCCAAGAAAAGACGGTGTAATTCCTTTGAAAGCCCACTATTGCGCCCGTCGCGTCACGCAAGAAAAGCAGGTCTTCCGCATTTAAGCGGAGGGACAGAACGAGCACCTGCGCCGAAATCATAAAGCCAAGGCAGACCATAACCTTGCAAGCATACGCCACACTATCCTTGGTCTTGTCAGTCATCGCAAGCACGATAAAGTACACAACGGCAAAACCGACTGCTTCAAGTAGCCCTACAGCGAGGTTCATAGGCGTCCAATCGGGAGAAAAAATACCGTTCGTCATGCTTGCAATCGAAAGAGCAAGCAGTCCAAAAGTAAATAATCCACGTTTTCTGTAAGCGTCACGAAAAACGCCCGTTACAATAAATTTATAAATAAGCGCAGATAACATTAATCCGCCACAAATAAGTAGATTGGCAAGTCCGGCAGGGCTAAACGCGCCGAGTACGTTGCTCGTTGAAGTTCCGAGCGTAAGGTCCACGTCGTCGCCAATGCAATAATAAGCAAGAATGAGCGGAACGAGCAAAACTTTCAGATCGTCACAGAATAACGCCGAAAAGACCACGGCTACGGCTAATACCCACATAATGGGGATATATACAGCCATTCCGAACGAGGCGGAAAAAACTCCGAGCAAAGCAAAAAGGGCGGGATACCATATCGTCTTTTGCCATTCCGCCATTCTGTTAATTATAGGATATTTCGACTTGATTTTCTCGAAGATGCTCATATTATCCGCAGTCATCTATCCTTGCGCTTTTCTAAGCGCAATCCCACTTATTCGATACCATTATATAGTTTTTTCGGTGTTATGTCAATCTCTTTTATAAACTATCGCATTTTTCACAAGCTTTTCACGAACTTACCGCAGAAGTTGACTTTGCAAGCCAAATATAGTATTATTTATCTATGAACGGTTTTAAACATTCTCATTCCCTTGGGCAGAATTTCCTTACCGATAAAAACCTATTGTCCGCAATAGTAGCCGACGCAGGCGTTACGGCAAGCGATACGGTAGTTGAGGTCGGCGCAGGGCAAGGCGCGCTCACCCGTCCGCTTGCGGAAACGGGCGCAAGGGTTATTGCTTTCGAGATAGACACGCGCCTTGAAGAATACCTTCGTCCCTTAGAGGAGAAATACCCCAACCTTACCGTGATTTTCGGCGACTTTATGAAAAGCGCGCCTGAGCTTATTTCCGGTAGATTTAAGGCGGTTGCCAACCTACCCTATTATATCACGACGCCCGTCCTGTTCCGCTTTCTTGACGACGAGCGGTGCGACAGCGTTACCGTTATGGTGCAGAAAGAAGTAGCCGAACGAATCGTCGCATCTCCGGGCGGAAAGGACTACGGCGTGCTGTCGGTGTCTTGCAACCTTGCCGGCAAACCGAAAATCACGCGCATAGTAGGTCGGCAGATGTTCACTCCTCCGCCTAACGTAGACTCTGCCGTCGTGCATATAGACGTTGAAAATCCAGCACGAAGCGAAAAAGTTTCCGCAGTCGTAAAATCCGCTTTTGCCATGCGCCGTAAAACGCTGTATAATTGCCTGTCCTCGGCGGGCTATGATAAGGCAAAAATAACCTCCGCGCTTGCCACCCTCGGTTTAGATCCGTCCGTGCGCGGAGAAAGATTAACGCCGGAGCAGTTTGTAAAACTTGCCGAGATGATTACGAATTAGATTATTCCGATTCTCTACGCTTGGGATCGAAATGATAGTAACCCCTAATAAAATGCAATTAAAGAGTTAATATAAAAACTGCTGAACGATACAACGTCCAGCAGTTTTCGTTTAAGACAAAGGATTACATTAACGATTCATAAAGAGCGATGATATCCTCTAAGGTCGGATCTTTGGGGTTGCCGGGACGGCAAGCGTCGTCCATTGCCGACTGCGCAAGGAAAGGAACATCTTCCTTTTTCACGATAGCCTTAAGATCCTGAGGGATACCTACGTCAATTGAAAGCTGTTTAACTGCTTCAATCGCTGCCTTGCGGTATTCGTCCTGAGTCATGTCGTCTACGCCCTTAACGCCCATTGCGCGCGCAATTTCACGGTACTTCTCGCCCGTCGTGGGAGCGTTGTACTCCATTACGGTAGGAAGAATGATAGCGTTTGCCACGCCGTGAGGAGTGTCGTAAAGCGCACCGAGGGGATGAGCCATGGAGTGAACTATGCCGAGCCCTACGTTGGAGAAGCCCATGCCTGCAACGTACTGACCGAGCGCCATGCCCTCTCTGCCTTCGGGCGTGTTCGCTACTGCGCCACGGAGGCTCTTGGCGATAATCTCTATCGCCTTAATATGGAACATATCCGAAAGCTCCCACGCGCCCTTAGTGATATAGCCTTCGATAGCGTGAGTGAGCGCGTCCATACCCGTCGCGGCGGTAAGCCCCTTGGGCATTGTTGCCATCATTTCAGGATCAACGATTGCCACTACGGGGATATCGTGAGGATCAACGCAAACGAACTTGCGGTTCTTTTCCACGTCGGTAATAACGTAGTTAATGGTTACTTCGGCTGCCGTTCCTGCGGTCGTAGGTACTGCGATAATGGGCACGGAGGGGTTAGCGGTATCAACCGCGCCCTCAAGGCTACGAACGTCCTCGTGTTCGGGGTTGGCGATAATAATGCCTACCGCCTTTGCCGTGTCCATGCTCGAACCACCGCCAATAGCGATAATATAGTCTGCGCCCGACTCCTTATACGACGCTACGCCCGACTGCACGTTTTCAATGGTGGGGTTGGGCTTAATGTCCGAATAAAGCTCGTAAGCCATTCCTGCACCTTTGAGTACGTCAAGCACCTTGTCCGTTACGCCGAACTTCACAAGATCGGGGTCAGAGCAAACGAAAGCCTTGTTAAGCCCTCTCTTCTTTGCCTCGGCAGGTATTGCGCTAATTGCGCCTGCGCCGTGATAACTGGTCTCGTTAAGAATAAATCTGTTCATCATATCTCCTTTTTAAATTTACGTTTAAAAACCAATCCCTTCCCTTTGCTTCCCCAGCAAAGCGGAAGGGATACAGTTTTTATTTACTTTTTTTATTTTTTCTTAGCTTCTTTCGCTTCTTGCTTTGCTTTCTTTTTCGCCTCTTTCTCAGCAAGCATAGCCTGATACTTAGCTTCTTCCTCTTCGTAGCTTAAGCCCTTCTTTTCGCAAAGCGCCTTAAGCTCTTCCTTTCTAGCCTCTTCAGCCGATGCTGCCGCTTCAGCCTCTTCGCGTTTCAGCTTCTCTTCGGGATCTTCCCATACTCCGCCTGCCGCTTCTACCGCCGCTTTCTGGTTGAGCTTAATCGTCTCTCTGTCTTTGGAGAGTCCTTTTTCTACGCCAAACAGGAAAAGAAGCGCTACGCATACGCCGTAAGCAATTACTTGGAACCAAGTGAAGCTGAACGCTACCATCTCGGTATTATCTCCGGTGTTGGTCATAAGGTTAAACAAACCGGTCATTACGGGAGGAGCCGCTACCATTATTGCACTGTAAATCGACATCGTGAAGCCGTCAGGACGGAAGCCGTTCTTTGCCTCAACGTGGTCAAGTACGTCCGCAAACATTGCGAGAATCATATAGCAAATAGGCGCTTCACCGAAGCAACGGAGAGCAATACCAATAGATACCACAACAACGTTCGTAGTTACTGCCGCAATAATGCCACCGCCAATTGCAACCGCAAGACCTACGAGAACTACCCAACGCTTTGTTACCTTATTGGATAAAGGCCAAATGAATGCCATAGCTATTGCCATAGGAATTGCACCAAGT
The DNA here is from genome assembly GCA_017452405.1 of Clostridia bacterium. Taxonomy (GTDB): domain Bacteria; phylum Bacillota; class Clostridia; order Christensenellales; family Pumilibacteraceae; genus Protoclostridium. The sequence goes on from JAFTMM010000074.1 coordinate 4,206, forward strand.
ACGCCGAGAAGCGTCTGAGTAAGTCCCCAGCCACCTTCGCCTGCGCCCCAGAAGGAGTTGTCTATTACCTGCTTGCAATAAAATATCATAGAAGCGTTCTTAAGACCACCGGCAAACTGGAAAATAAGATATGTGATTATCACTACCCACCAAAACTTGTCCTTAACTACAGCCTTAAGTTGTTGCCCCATAGAAACCTTATTCTTTTCTACGGGCATAGCGAACGTTTCTTCGGTAACTCTTTCACGAGTAAAGAAATACTGAAGGACGGTCGCAAGGAAGGTAACTACTCCAACTGCAATGAATGCAATAAGCATTGCAGGCTGACCGTTCGGATAAATAATTAATCCTGCAAGAGCAGGGAAAATCATAGTTCCTGCGCCCATAACTCCAAGAGTGGCTACGTTACTTACCGAAGCAAGAAGTCCTCTCTGGCTTGAGTTTCTGGTAGAAACGGGAATGAGGGTGGAGTTCGCGGCGTTGTAAAGAGGATAAGCTACTGCGTAGTATAAGTTATACGAAATTCCAGTCACTACCATTGTGACTGCAGGGTCTGCGCCTGCCGGCATTATAAACATCAAAATACACGCCACTGTCAAAAGTATGGACGAGAGCAGTATCCAAGGTCTTGCTTTTCCTGCTTTTGTTCGTGTTCTCTCTATTATTTGTCCAGCGATGAGGTTTCCTGCTACGATAAGTATTGCTGATAATAAAGGCAATATCGTAAGGAATGTTGTGATTTCCTGAGTCTTTACGCCAGCGAACAAAATATCCGTCCAATAGTTGTTCAATACCGCGCCGAAGATACCGCCTGCAAGAAGTCCGCCAAGAGGTCCTATGAGATAACCGAGTACGACTTCGGGGAACTTAACGTTAGCCGATTTAATTTTTGTCCTGAAAAGCGGACTTTCAAAAATCGACTTTTTCGTCTTTTCGTTTTTCATCTATAAACTCCTTTATTTTTTGTTTTTTAAATTATAACACTAAGCTTTTGACTATTCAAGAGTTTTATTCTGTTTGTGAACAATCTTCC
>JAFTMM010000075.1 GCA_017452405.1 Clostridia bacterium
CATTGTTTTTATTTATTCCAAAATACAAGTCCTCGGTATATTCTCCGACGTAGCTCGTTCGCTTAATTCCGTCAATTCTTTTATGAACGTATACATACTTTTTGTCGTCACGCTCACGCACTTCAATAGAACCATAAATCATAGACTCCATTTTCTGATTTAAGGTCTTTCTTTCATTCAATAAAGTTATTATTTCGATTTTTGAGTTTTCCATGACGAAATTATAACATATATGTGGAACAAAATCAAGTTTTAAAACCCAAAAAGTTCCACATATTCAAAAACAAGTCCTTGAATTTCAAGAACTTGTTTTGTCATATTTTACTTAAGCTTTTCGCTATTTGTTTGACGAGGCGCATAAAGAGTAGGTCTACGCACACGAAAATTATTATGGAAATGAGGGTGATTATAACGTAGCCGAGAGCAAACTCACCGCCTATTTTGCCTATTATGCCACTAAGGTCGATATAGCCTGCTACGAGAGCGCCGAGAAGGTATACGAACAGGACTTCAAGAGCGCCGAACGCCGTCACTATCACTATGCGGACTATCGCCTTTTTCATAGTCGAATAGTCCAGCTTTCGCATTAGGAGCGAGAGCAAGGAGTACGGCACGAATACGACGGTTACTATGAGGAGTATCTCTACGTTTGCGGCGCAGACGAGGAAACCGACGCCTACGCTTGCGAGTATGCCCATTACGCCGTATGGTACGCCACACTTTTCAAAAGCAAGGTTATAGCACAGCGAGATGACTACGAGGGGTGCGATTGTGAGAGGAAGATAGCAAGTCAGCGCCATCATTACGACAGAGATTGCGGTCAGCGTTCCCGTGATAGCGACGTTTCGCGCCGGCGTATTCTTCCTTTTCTTTTTCTTTATCGGTTTTGCCGGAGGCAGGTCTTCGGTTTCAAGGCTCTCGCCCTGCTTGATTTCCGGCTCTTTTTCCGAAACTTCCTCTATAGGTTCATCCGAGAATGGATCAATGTTTCTGTTTTCCATAGCGCTTTAACTGCAACATCTCGTCATAGTACAGCAGGATTCGGTAAGGCAGTAACACAGCGCGCAGTTAGCGCAGGTATTAGCAGCGTCGTTAGTCGCGCGTTGTTGCTCGTACTGCTGTTGCTGATACTGCTGCCCATATTGCTGTTGTTGGTACTGCTGATCGTAGGGGTTGCCGTTGTTAACCTGCTGAGCGTTTGCGTTAGGGTTGCCCATTACCATATCGAGTTTGCGGAGGCTTTCCTGATATTTGGTATTATTCGGATCCATCTGAATAGCAAGGACGAGTTGCGCTCTGCTCTCCGAAAGCCAATCTCTCTTATAGAAGATAATGGACTGGTAGTAATGCCACTTTGCGTCACGGTTGGTTATCGAGTCGAGAGCGTCCTGAGCTTTATCGTACGCGCCCTCTCTTATAAGACTTTCGAGTTCGCCGTAACTTCCGCCGAACTTCTTGTTCGCTTCCCTTTTGTTTATGTCACTTTCGATAATCTTCCACGCCGACTCAAGCTCGCTGAGAAGACGCGCGCCTTCGTTGCCCATTTCACCGTCCTGAAAGCGCTGTTCGCCGTAACGCGCGCGAAGCGCTTCGTATCTCGCGCGAAGCTGATCGGGATCTGCGTCTGAATTTAATCCGAGAATTTCATAAGGATTTTTCATTGTTCTTTCCTTTGCTCCTTTTGAGCTTTTTTCTTCCGCAACTTCAGCGTCGGCGGAGGAAGTTTTTTGGTAGAGGACAGAAGCTGACTCGTCTTAGCTTGTAGTCCGTCCGCTATTATATTTTCCAGCAAACCGCCCACGTGAGTGAGTCGCATACCGTTAAAACAGTTAAGCGCGCGGTTTCTTACCGAAGCGAACAAGAATTCCAGCTCGCTTCTATGTTTTTCAATAAATTCTTTGCGACCGCCCTTGCCGTAATCGCCGTAGGAGGCAAGGAAGGGATTGTAACGTTTTGCCTTAAAGTCCTCGCCCACGTCGTCCAGCGCGTCGGCGATATAGACGAACTTGCCTATATTGTAGCACAGCGCGCCGAAGCTTTCCAAACTACCGTCGTCGGTATTATAATATGCGCTACTTTCCGGTGAATTATCCTTTAGAAGACAAAGCGCAAGGTTTTTCAAAAGACTTGCAAAGTGGTCGGAAGCCCTATCAATTGACTTTTCGCCTGCCTGTTCCGCTTCACGAAGTTTTGAGTAACCCTTAGCGATTATCTCGTCTGCTTCGGGCAGTCGCGCCTTGGCTCTTGCGTAAGGCTTTTTTAATATCGCGCCGAGAATTCTACGCTTTCCACCGCCGTCAATGCGGTCGTCCACCGCTTTATAGTACGACAAGAGCACGTTCACGTCCACAAGGTCGCGCCAGAGCGGAAAGTCCTTAATATACGACTTCTTTCGCGGATCGCCGACACATCTCACGGTAGCGAACTCCACGTCCGGCTTGGTTGCTTCAATAAGGAGCATACCGATAACGGTAGCGTCATAAGTCGTCAAGATGCGCGAGAGGTTACCGACGTGTTTTTTCGTAGACATACATAGTCCGCAATACGCCGATTGGAACATAGCGAAGTCACGGCGAGTAAGAGTCTTTGCGTCGGGGGTTACGTAACCGAACATTAGACGATAAAACCTACCTTGCGGTATACTTTGCTGAGAGTTTTTCTTGCAATGTACGAGGCTTTTTCCGCGCCTGCGCGAATAATCTTTTCCAGCTCCGCTTTATCGCTTACGTATCTCTTATATTCTTCTCTTATGGGACGGAGGTGCTCGATTACCGCTTCGCCTACCGCCTTTTTAAAGTCGGCGTACGACTTGCCGTCGAACTCCTTTTCCGCGTCCTTTACGCTAACGCCCGTCATTGCCGAGTAGATACCGAGGAGGTTGGTTATTCCCGGCTTGCTTGCTGAAGCCTTAATCTCGCACTCAGAGTCGGTCACGGCGCGCGCGAATTTACGCATAATTACGTCGGGTTCGTCGAGAATGAATACTACGCCCTGAGCGTTATCGTCCGTCTTTCCCATCTTAGCCGTCGGATCGGTGAGGCTGTAAATCTTGCTCGTAGCCTTGTTGCCGACGTAGCCTTCGGGAACGGTAAACGTGGGAGAATAACGGTTGTTGAATCGGTCGGCAATCGTTCTTGCAAGCTCAAGGTGCTGAACCTGATCCTTGCCTACGGGAACGAGGTCGGCTTGATAAAGCAGTATGTCCGACGCCATAAGCACGGGGTAGTCGAAAAGCCCGACGTTAATGCCTGCTTTGCCCGCTTTCTTGCTCTTGTCTTTAAACTGCGTCATTCGGCTTGCTTCACCCATCATGGTGTTGCAGTTAAGCACCCACGTAAGCTCGGCGTGCGCCGGAACGTGCGACTGCACGAACAGCACCGACTTTTCGGGATCGAGCCCGATTGCAAGGAAAAGCGCCATAAAGTCGTAGCTTCTCTTTCTAAGATCGGCAGGAACACAGTCTACCGTGAGCGAGTGCATGTCCGCTACGGTATAAATGCAGTTATAGTCTTTTTGAAGCGCAACCATGTTTTTTAAGCGCGCCGATATAGTTACCGAGCTGAAGATCACCCGTGGGTTTAAGCGCGGAGTATACGATTTTTTTCTTTTCGTTTTCCATATATAGTCCTTATTTCAGTCCTTTCGCAAAGCTGAATACCGTTTCGTTCAGGTTCGCAGGATCGATAACTTCGTTAAATCTCTCTTCCATGTCAAAAAGTTCGTACACGCTCGCAGGAACGGGGAATGCGGTTTCCGCTTCCATTTTTTTAAGCGCCGAAACTCCGTCTTCGGGAGCGGACAGCCCGATACTTTCAAGTACGGTGGAGGCGAACTTAACCGGTGACGCGGTAGAAACAACCACGATAGGCGCTTCGCTGTCCGTTTCGTCGAGGTACTGCATACACACGTCGAACGCTACTGCCGTATGCGGATCGCAGAGATAACCGTATTCGTCAAATACGTCCGCAAGCGTGTCGGCGTATTCTTCCTGAGTCGCATAACCGCCTACGAAGGTTTCGCGGATAGCGTACAGACGCTCACCGCCGATATCGTAACTGCCCTTTTCTTTGAGATCTTTCATCCACTCGCATACGAGCGCGCTGTCACGGCCTGCAAACTCGAACAGAAGTCTTTCGAGGTTGGAGGAAATGAGTATGTCCATAGAGGGTGAAGTCGTTTTAATAAAATCCCTGCTAAGCGAATATACACCGCTGTTAAGGAAATCGGCAAGTACGTTATTATCGTTGGAAGCGCATACTAATCTTCCTACGGGAAGTCCCATGAGCTTTGCATAGTACGCTGCTAAGATATTGCCGAAGTTGCCGGTAGGAACGCAGAAGTCCACTTCGTCGCCGTAAGTAATCTGCTCGGATGCGAGAAGATCGACGTATGCGGATACGTAGTATGCTACCTGCGGAGCAAGTCTGCCGAGGTTAATGGAGTTAGCGCCCGTCATTTTACAGCCGATTGCGCCCAATTTTTCTTGAAGTTCTTTATCTCCAAACGCCTTTTTAACCGCCGTCTGCGCGTCGTCAAAGTTACCCTTAACGGCTACTACCTTGACGTTGTCACCGAGAGTGGTTACCATCTGCTTGCGCTGAGCGTTGCTCACACCGCCGTCGGGATAGAACACTATAACGCCCGTGCCGTCTACGCCCGAAAAGCCTTCAAGAGCAGCCTTACCCGTGTCACCGCTGGTTGCAACGGGAATAAGGCAGGTTTCACTCTGCCCTACTTTGTTTTTAAGCGCCGTCATAAGAAGCGGAAGCACGGACAGCGCCATATCCTTGAACGCGTGCGTTTTGCCGTGCCACAGTTCAAGGACGTACAGTCCACCTTCGAGTTTAACTTCGGGAGCGGGATCGCCGTCAAAAGTCGAGTACGCGCGAGTCGTAACGTTAAGAAGTTCGTCGTAGGTCAGTTCGTCAAAGAACTTAGCCATAACGAGCGCCGCGCGTTCGGGATAATCCATTTCCACCATTGCTTCCACTTCTTTTCTCGAAAGTTCGGGAAAGGACTGCGGAACGTAAAGTCCGCCGTCGGGAGCAAGTCCGGTAAGTACTGCGGTCGAACCGCTTACGAGTAATTCGTTATTTCTGGTTGATGTAAATTTCATAAAGTTTTCCTTATTAGAGTGAATTGCAAACGCTGAGGCGTTTGAAAAGAATCTCGTCCTTAATGCAACCGTAGGTTGTGAGTTCATAGCAAAAATAGAGTGAATTGCAAACGCTGAGGCGTTTGCATGAATTGACAGCTTCGCTGTCATTATGGTAAATTTATCCGCAATGCAAGCGTAGAAAGAATGAATTGCAAACGCTGAGGCGTTTGCATGAATTACCCTTCGCTGTCATGAATTCTCGCTTACGCTCCATGAATTGACGCTTCGCGTCATTATGGTTAAATTTATGAGATCCTATTGGTCGCTATGTTCCCTCCAGGATGACAGAGGTGCTTTTACTATTGGTCGCTATGCTATCCGTTATGAACCTCTTGTAAAGGGCGCAAAAATCATAAGTATTTTTTCATAAACTTAGGCGGTTTGTCGCAAGTTACGGAAATATACATATCCACCCTGCTCCTTTCGGAAATACCGTCAAGCGCAATTAGCAATTCTTCCATATCTTCTGCCGAGGTTTTCAGCATGCGCGCAAGCCCGTCCACGTACAGCCTGCTAACGTCGGAGTTGGAAGCGAGTAGACCGTTAATAAATCCTACGAGGTATCTTTCGTCAAGTTTGCCGTATTCCGTCACGTTTATAAAACGGATTGCGGTCTTTACGGACAGCGAATAGTCGCTCGTATCGGTCAGGAATACTATACTGCCCTTGCAAACGTCCAGCGCGTCGTTTGCACGCTTAATAAGTTCGTTGGTCTTGCCCGTACCTCTCGGTCCTGCAATAATCTGTATCATGTTTTCCCCCTTTGTAGTGCAAAGTTTATTCCTACTCCGTTAAAAGTATATTAAATTACGCCAGCGAGGACATAAATTCCGAAATTCTGGCAAGTCCTTTCTTAATATCCGCTTCGCTAATGGCGTAAGACAGGCGGATATACTTGGGAGCGCCGAACGCCGCGCCGTCGATAACTGCAACGAGCGATTTTTCAAGCAGAAGCGCGCAGAAGTCCGAAGTATTCTCAATCACCTTGCCGTCGCACGTTTTACCAAAACAAGCGGAAACGTCTATCATTATATAGAACGCGCCCTTGGGTTCGTTGCACGAAGCATGAGGAAGTTCCTTTGCAAGCGAGATAATGAGTTTTCTTCTTTCATCAAAGGTCTTGTTCATAGACGAAAGGAACTCGTCGCCACGCTTGTCCGTAAGCGCTACGCACGAGGCATACTGCGCAATGGAGTTAGCGTTGGAGGTGGTGTGGCTCTGAATGGAGCTCATAGCCTTTGCCACTTCCGGTTTTGCTACCGAGTAGCCCATTCTCCAGCCCGTCATAGCGTACGTCTTACTTAAGCCCGAACAGATTATCGTGCGCTCTTTCATCTTTTCGCTTACCTGCGCTATCGAGTAGAAAGGTACGCCGTAAACGAGCTTTTCGTAAATCTCGTCGCTGATAACGTAAATCTCACGTTCCTCAAGAACTTTAGCAAGCGCGCGCACTTCCTCCTCCGAGTATACAGTACCGGTGGGGTTGGAGGGGTTGTTGAACACGAACGCCTTAGTCTTGGGCGTGATAACCGCGCGGAGAGCGTCGGGCGTGATCTTGAAGTCGCACGAAGCGTCGGTATTAAGATATACGCAAACTCCACCCGAAAGCTGAATGAGTTCGGGATAAGTAAGCCAATAGGGCGCGGGAAGAATAACCTCGTCGCCGGGGTTGAGAACGGCTTCAAAAGCGTTGCGGAGCGTCTGCTTTCCGCCGTTGGATACTACTATCGATTCGGGAGCGTAGTCAAGCCCGTTGTCGCGCGCAAGTTTGTCGCAGATTGCCTTTCTGAGTTCAAGCGTTCCTGCGACGGGAGTATACTTGGTCATACCCTTGTCAAGCGCGTACTTTGCCGCTTCGATAATATAATCGGGGGTGTTAAAATCGGGTTCTCCTGCGCCGAAAGATACTACGTCCATCCCTTGAGCCTTCATCGCCTTTGCCTTTGCGGTAATCGCAAGCGTAAGTGAGGGCGAAATATTCTTGGCTCTCATTGATATTTCCATATCGTCTTTTGTCTCCTTAACTATAAAATGCTCTTTTTCCGCTTACATAATATCATAAATTCTGTATAAAAATCAAGCAAACGCCTAATGATTTCACGGTTAGTAAGGTAAAATAAAAAACTTTTCCTTCGGTGCGGAAAAGTTTTTCGTTTGGGTGGTATTATTTAATTAATTCAGATATATTACTTCCGCCGTAAAAAACGTGAAACACGACTACTTCTTTCGTTTTGTCATTAGTCCAATAAAAGGCTGTATAGTTGTCAATTATCAGCTTGCGCAGTCCCCTGCCTTTCCACGGTTCTTTTTCATATAAGGGATTTCTCTTTGGCATTTCTGACAAGCTCTTTATACCGTCAAGTATTCTTTGCGTTTGTTTATTCGCCGTTTTGGGAGATAATAGTTTGTATGAAATATAATTATGTATCCCCCGAATTTCCATTTGGGCATCGGGCGAGAGCAG
>JAFTMM010000076.1 GCA_017452405.1 Clostridia bacterium
AGAATGAGCTTTACCGTTACTCTTCCCGAAGTGAACGAAGAAACGGTAGGCGAGCTTCTCGCTTATTATATGTATGAAACGGCATTTGCCGGCGCATACCTTAACATTGACACCTTCAATCAGCCCGGCGTTGAAGAAGGTAAGAAGGCTACTTTCGCTATGCTCGGCAGAAAGGGCTATGAGGAGAAATTAGCGGAAGTACGCTCGGCTACCAAGAAAGACGAGTACTACATTTAATAACCGCGCGTATTATGAAACTCGGTATATCCACAGCCTCGTTCTTCACCAAAGTCCTGACGGAAAACTGTTTCTCAGCCCTTCGTGATATGAACGTGCATACGAAGGAAGTCTTTCTATCCTCCTCTTCTGAGTATGAGAAAGGTTTTGTTGATGCGCTTGCAAGTCGCTTAAACGGCGATATGACCGTCCATTCCGTTCACGCACTTTCCAACCAATTCGAAGGCGAGCTTTTCAGTCAATCCCGACGCGTTCGTGACGATGCGGAGGCAGTATTCCGTAAGATTTGTTATGCTGGCAACGCTCTCGGCGCTAAGTACTACACTTTTCACGGCCCGCTCTCTTTAAAACGTTCTCCACCTTCTGTAGACGTAGGTTCGATAGCCGAAAGGTTTAACGAACTTGCGGACATAGCGCGCACTTACGGAGTTATTATCGCTCTGGAAAACGTGCATTATTGCAGGTTTAAAACGCCCGAAATCATTCGTGAAGTCTTGAAAAACTGCCCTGATCTCGCCGCCACGGTGGACGTAAAACACTCGGTTTTTGCCGGCTACGATCCTATTAAGTTCATTGATGCGGTAGAGGATAGACTCGTTACTCTCCACGTCACCGACGTTGACCGTGACGAAAATACCTTCATTCCCGGTCGCGGTAAATTTAACTTTGAAAAATTTTTCAAGGAGATTGACAAGCGCGGGCTTGATCCTACTGTGCTTATAGAGGCGTATCCGAAAGACTATACTTACAATGAAGAACTTGCGGATAGCTACAAACATCTCAAAGAAATAATCGAAAATCTGTAAATTACTTTATATAAGGAGTAAATAATGAACAAACTGACCGTTAAAGACGTAAATGTCAAAGGTAAAAAGGTTCTCGTTCGTTGCGACTTCAACGTTCCCATGAAGGACGGCAAGATCACGGACGAAAACAGAATTATGGGCGCGCTTCCCACGATTAAGTATCTCGTGGAACAGGGCGCAAAGGTAATTCTTTGCTCGCACATGGGCAAGCCTCACTCCATCTTCTCGGACGAAGTTAAACTCAGCAAGAAGGACAAGAAGAAAGTTGACGCGCTTCCCGCAGAAGAGCAGGCAGCAGCTAAGCAGGCTATTATCGAAAAGGCGCTTAAAGACGAGCCTAAGAAGCTTACGCTTAAGCCCGTAGCTGACAGACTTAACGAGCTTCTCGGCGGAATCGTAACTTTCGCTACCGACGTAGTAGGCGAAGACGCTAAGGCTAAGGCAGAAGCAGTTAAGGAAGGCGAAATTGTTCTTCTCGAAAACCTTCGTTTCCATTGGGAAGAAGAGAAGAAAGAAGAGGGCTTCTGCAAAAAGCTTGCAGACCTTATCGGTGGCGAGAACGGCGTATACGTAAACGACGCTTTCGGTACTGCTCACCGTTCGCACGCTTCCACCGCGGCAATCGTAGAGTACGGACTCGTTAAGACGGCAGTTTGCGGTTTCCTTATCGAGAAAGAGCTTTCAGTTATGGCTGACAGCCTTGAAAATCCCGTTCGTCCGTTCGTTGCTATTCTCGGCGGAGCTAAGGTTGCAGATAAGCTTAACGTTATCAATAACCTTCTTGAAAAGTGCGATACCCTCATTATTGGTGGCGGTATGTCTTACACTTTCCTCAAAGCTAAGGGCTACGAAGTAGGTACTTCGCTCGTTGACGACGAAAAGATCGGCTACTGCAAGGATATGATGGAAAAGGCAGAGAAAGCAGGCAAGAAGCTTCTTCTTCCTATCGACGCCGTAATCACCAAGGATTTCCCCGATCCTATCGACGCTCCTATCGAGGTATGCGCTGTTGACGCGGATAAGATTCCCGCTGATATGATGAGCCTTGATATCGGACCTAAGACCAGAGAGCTTTACGCTACCGAAGTTGCAAACGCAAAGACGGTTATTTGGAACGGACCTATGGGCGTATTCGAGAACCCTATCCTCGCAGAAGGTACTAAGTCCGTAGCTAAGGCGCTTGCTGACGCAGAGGGCGCAACCACCATAATCGGTGGCGGTGACTCCGCAGCGGCAGTACAGCAGCTCGGCTTCGCTCCCAAGATGTCGCACATCTCCACGGGTGGTGGCGCTTCCCTTGAGCTCTTCGAAGGCAAGACTCTTCCCGGTATCGCATGCCTCAACGAGAAATAATAATTTCTTGCAAGCCGTTTTTCAAACGCGTTCGCGTGAGTTAAACGGTCACAGAAATAAAACGAAATCAAAGGCTCTTTTCATTTGGAAAGGGCCTTTTTTCTATACCTTGTCATAACAGCTCAACCCTCCGCATAGTATTAAGCAGTCAGGAGGACGCGTATGGAAGAATTTGACGTATACAAGGACATAAGAGAAAGAACGGGAGGCAACGTATATTTCGGCGTAGTCGGACCGGTCAGGGCAGGTAAGTCCACTTTTATCCGTAGCTTTATGCAAAAGCTCGTAATGCCTAGAATGCAGGACGCGCCCGAAAAAGACAGAATGACGGACGAACTTCCGCAGAGCGCAAACGGAAAAACCATTATGACCACTCAGCCCAAGTTCGTTCCGAGTGAAGCCGTAACCGTTCCGCTCGGCGAGGGCGTAGACGTAGGCGTACGGCTGGTGGACTGCGTAGGATACATGGTCGAAGGCGCGGAAGGCGCGGAAGACGGGGGTAAAAACCGCATGGTTCGCACCCCCTGGAGCGAGGAGGAAATGCCTTTTGCCGACGCCGCAGATTTAGGCACACGCAAGGTAATTACCGACCATTCCACGATTGGAATTGTCGTTACGACGGACGGCACTATAGCAACCGAACTTCCGAGGTCGGCGTACGTTCCTGCTGAGGAAAGGGTAATAGGCGAGCTGAAAGGCTTGGGCAAACCATTCGTTATCGTGCTTAATACTACCTTACCAAACGATCCCGAAACGCAGAAAATAGCATCGGCAATTTCTGAAAAGCATAACGCAAAAGTTGTGGCTCTCGACGTGCAGAATATGACCGAGCAGGATATCGTTTCGCTGTTTGAAGCCGCGCTTATGGAGTTTCCGCTCCGCAGAGTGGACTTTGAACTTTCAAAGTGGCTTAGGGCTTTACCGGCAGACAACACGCTCATTTCCTCTTTACTTACTAAGTTAAAATCAGGCTGTAAGGACGCAAAACTCATGCGTGATTACAAAAGCGTTATTGGCGCGCTGGAGGGAGATGAAAACTTCCGTCCTATGACGGTCAAGACCGTGTCGCCGGGTAACGGCTCGGTAACTTTCGAAATCGAAGCCTCGTCCGATCTATTCTATAAAGCGCTCAGCGAAGAATGCGGAATGGAGATAACCGACGACTATTCGCTCATGAGTCAGATTAAAGCGCTCGGCTCGGCTAAAAAGGAATACGATCGTCTAAGTCACGCTTTAAAGGAAGTAGACGAAACGGGCTACGGCGTCGTTATTCCGTCTATGGAGGATATGACGCTGGAAGAACCACAGATAGTTAAGCGTGGCAGTCAGTTTGGCGTACGCCTTAAAGCAAGCGCTCCCAGCCTGCATATTATGCGCGTGGATATTGAGTCCGAAGTCAGCCCCATTGTAGGCACGGAACAGCAAAGCGAAGATCTCGTAAAATACTTGCTGTCTGAATTTGAAAACGATCCGAAAGGGATATGGCAGACCAATATGTTCGGTAAGAGTTTGCACTCACTCGTGAACGAAGGGCTTTCAAATAAGCTCAACGCAATGCCACCTGACGCGCAAAAGAAAATGCGTCGCGCGCTCAGTCGGATAGTCAACGAGGGCAAGGGCGGAATCCTTTGCATACTGCTTTGATTAATGTAAATACGGAGGCAAAATGCTTCCGTATTTTTACATTTTAGTACCGTCAATTGCTTGCGAAAAACACAGAATAATAGTATAATACTAAACGTATGAAGAAACTCGTTGCAGCAACGCACAATAAAGGCAAGCTGGTTGAAATGGAACGCATACTGAGTGGCTTTGAACTCTTGAGCGTAGGCGAATTCGACGGGGGAGTAGAGCCGATTGAGGACGGTGAAACCTTCCGTGAAAATGCGCTCATAAAAGCCCGTTCGGCTTACGACTGTTCCCATCTTCCCTCATTTGGTGATGATTCTGGCTTATGTGTAGACGCCTTAAACGGCGCTCCTGGCGTTTATTCCGCTCGCTACGCAGAAACTCCCAAGGAGTGTATTAAGAGGCTTCTACGCGAGCTTGAAGGCGTGTCAGACGAGCAGAGGACAGCGCGCTTTGTCTGCTGTATCGCATACTGTGACGGAGAAACTGAATTTACAGTAGAGGGGAACTGCGAGGGGAAAATACTTTTTGCCGAGGACGGCGAAGGCGGTTTCGGATACGACCCCGTATTCTACAGCTTCGACCTTAATAAGTCTTTCGGCAAGGCTTCGATGACCGAAAAGAATACCGTATCACATCGTGCGCGCGCACTTGACGCGTTAAAGGAAAAACTCGGCGTTCTTAAAAAATAATTTACTTACAAGGATTTGCTGAAATGAGAACTCTCGTAATTTCGGACACACACGGCTATTATGCCAGACTTTTGGACATTTTAAATAATTTGGGTGATTACGATAAGCTCGTACATCTTGGAGACGGTTACAGAGATTTACGCCTCATTCGTTCACACATAAATGCAGACTTAGTTTGCGTGGGCGGAAACAACGACTTTTCTTCGGATAACCTCGATCCTGAAACGGTGATTGAGATAGCGGGGGAAAAGATATTCTGTTGCCACGGTCATCGCTACGAAGTCCGCGAAACGCTCGAAAAACTGTCAGACGTTGCTAAGGCGCGCGGTTGCTCTTACGCTTTGTACGGTCATACGCATTACGTAGCTGATGACACGATTGACGGCGTGCGTTGCATGAATCCGGGCTCTATAGGCTATCCTATGAACGGCAGAGCAGTTATCGAAATTACCGACGACGGCGGAAAAATTAATTTTAATTTTATTAATCTATAAAAATAACTCGAAAATCGTTGACAATAAATTTCTTATGTGATAGAATACCTAAGCACCGAAAGAGTAGTGGGCATTAGTCCGCAAAGTTGGAGCACTAAGCGTAAGAAATTCTTTATGCGGGTGTAGTTCAATGGTAGAATTCCAGCCTTCCAAGCTGGCTGCGTGGGTCCGATTCCCATCACCCGCTCCAATATATGCGCCGGTAGCTCAGCTGGATAGAGCAACGCCCTTCTAAGGCGTGGGTCGGGGGTTCGAATCCCTTCCGGCGTACCACGAATTTGGTGGGTGTAGCTCAGTTGGTTAGAGCGCCAGGTTGTGGCCCTGGAGGTCGGGGGTTCGAATCCCTTCACTCACCCCATTATCTTTAAGGGGTATCGCCAAGCGGTAAGGCACAGGACTTTGACTTCTGCACTCGCTGGTTCA
>JAFTMM010000077.1 GCA_017452405.1 Clostridia bacterium
GGTAGGCGCGTGCATCTGAACGCGCTGAAGAGGCAAATCGTCGGTAAAGAGCGGACGTGATTTAGTTTCTTTTTCTACTGCTACGGCTTCGGGAGAAACAGACTTTGCTCCGCCGTTTTGGTTTTTAAGATACTGCTTATAAATTCCGTAGCCCAAAAGCGCGCCACAAGTAAGGAATATTAGCGCGAAAAGTACGTAAGCTATAGTAGCGAATTGAACGATTGCCTTAACTGCGTATGCAAAAAATCCGAGGAATAATCCTCCTGCTGTGTACTTTCTCGCATAAACCTCGGCAAGATACTCGCCAAAAGATTTTTCAAGTAAATCATTCGTCGTTATAAGCTGTAAAATTAGCAATAAACTTACAGCCATACCCAAAATAAGCGCAACTCTCGATCCACTTACTGCTATCTTTCTATTCAAAAGAAGACAAATACCAACAGCAAGAGTAAAGGATAAAATTGCGTACGTAGAAATGCCGAAAATGCCCAGAAGAACGCTTCTGAGCGCTTCGCTGATAATTCCGAAAATTACTGGTATAATCGAGCAGAGCAATAAGAATGCCGAAATTATTATTAAAATTATGCCGAGTATATCGTAATCGTTCGAACTATTGTTCTTACGCTTTGAGTATTTATTAACGGACAAAATATTCTCCCTAATACTATTAGTACAGTTAGATTATATCATAAACCGCAAACTTTTACAATAGATTTATAGAGCATTTTTTAAAAAGATTTAAGAAAAATTACCGACTTTGTCAGTCGGTAATTTTTTAGAATATTGCTTTTAAATTATTGTTGTTCAAGTACGACGCCTTTCCTACGTAAGACACGGAAAGCGCGTTATTATCAAAGAATTTACGGCAGAAATCAATAGTTTGATCGGGGCTTACCGACATAATTTCCTCTAAGTGTTTGTCAACGTCATACCCTTCGCCGGTTAACAGCGCGTATTTTCCATATGCAGTCATTGTTGAAAGCGTATTTTCAAGCGCAAAGAGCGTGTTACTCTTGAGTTGCATTTTTGCACGGTCAAGTTCTTCCTCTGTAAGACCGTCGCGTTTGACTTTATTTATTTCCTCTTTTACTGCGTCAATCGCAGAATAGAGGTTTTTTCCGCTCGTATTGACGTATATGCCAAATACTCCGTTATTTTTATATGAAGAACAGGACGTATATACGTTATATACCAGTCCTTTCTGTTCACGGAGTGATTGAAAAAGTCTGGAGCTCATGCCCGTACCTAAACAGAACGAAACAACACTTTGAACGGCAGAAAGCTCATGATTAAACGGCAGTGAAGAATACGCAAGCGCTAAATTAACCTGTTCAAAATCCTTTTCATACTTTGCAAATCCACTTCCCACTACCGAAGGGCTATAATTCTTTACGCATTTTGCATTTCCGCACTTCGTATTAACGTATTTATTTACAAGCGCAATCACCGCGTCGTGAGAAACGTTTCCAACAACGGATATGACGGTATTATTAGGCGCGTACATTTTATCAGTGTACGCAAGCACGTCAAGGCGGGTAAAGCGTTTTACGTTATCGATTGGACCGAGAATGGTGCGCGCAAGCGCAGTACCTTCATAAGTGCGTTCAGCGAGTTTATCACAACAAATATCCTCTGGTTCATCCTCTACCATATTGATTTCTTCGATAATCACGTTGCGCTCTTTGTCAAGTTCCTCATCGTCAAATGCGGACTCATACAAAATGTGCGCCATGAGCTCGAAGCATTTTTCAAAATTCTCGTCAATACACTTGAAATAATAGCAGGTCGCCTCTTTACTAGTAAACGCATTTACACTTGACCCATAATCCTCAAATAGTTTGGCAATTTCGAAAGCCGTATGCTTTTTAGTGCCTTTGAACATAACGTGTTCGGTAAAGTGCGAAATGCCGTTGTTTTCGGCGGTTTCAAAACCGCTACCTGCGCCTACCCAAAAACCTGTGGATACGGAACGTACTCCATCGTGATTTTCGGACACTATTTTAAGTCCATTATCAAGTTCAGTTAATTTTACCATTAGTTTCTCCGTAAATATTATGCGCCCTTTCGCCCTTATACTTTCATAGTACGTCGGACACTACGGCAAGATTGAGATTATTGCTTTTAATCTTATTTACTATTTCAGGAAGAGCTTCTGCGGTATTAGCAGTCGGATGCATAAGAATCAAATCCCCACCCACCACGTCTTTGGTAGCTCTTTCCGTAATAAGATGCGTATCGTGATCACGCCAATCAATGGTATCTTTCGACCACATTATGGTTTTATATCCCAATTCTTCTGCAACGTCTACCGTAACGGTAGAATAAGCGCCCGACGGTGGCGCAAATAGAGTCATTTCATAACCGCAAATGCTTCTAACCAGCTTATGGGTAAGAGATATTTCGTCACGATTGCCTTGCTTATTTAATTTATCGTGATCACGGTGCAAATAACCGTGATTGCCGATTTCGTGGCCACCTGCCACTATTTCTTTCAGCATGGTCTCGTTCTTCTCTGCCCACGTTCCTCCGACGAAGAAGGTCGCTTTCGCTCCATTTGAGGATAACGTTTCGAGAATATCAGGAAGAAATTCACTGCCTGAGTATACGTTAAACATCAGACCTACGCTATCCGTCGAAGTTCCTTTATAGCACACGCGCGAGTCTGCCGAAACTACGGTATCACCCGTAGTGCCGAGCCAAATTAGCAATACACCGCTTACCATAAGCACGGATACGATACCCGTAAGTACGTAACCAAGCAACTTTACTCTTTTAATCATACAACACCTCGTGCTATTCTATTCACGAGGTGTTGTAATTATCTCAATATATAACGAAATTATTCGGACGCTTTGCTGATAATCTCTTTGAGTTTAAGGTCAATTCTGCCCTTTTCGTCAACTTTGATTACTTCAACCTTAACTACGTCGCCAATATTGATCACGTCGGTAACTTTCGCTACTCTCTTGCTGGAAAGCTTGGAGATATGAATCATACCGTCTTTACCGGGAGCAATATTAACGAATGCGCCGAGTTCCTGAGGCTGTTCTTCCTTAGCGGGCTTTTCGTCTTTCTTGTCTTTTCCGTCCTTTCTGCCACGGCCTCTGTCTCTGCCCATAGCTCTGTCAGGATTGCTCATAAGAATTTTAACGACAGGTCCCTCGTACTCGTTACCAACGATAACGTCTTCAACGATAGAAAGAATAATCTTCTTTGCCTTCTCGCCCATTTCCGCATCGGTATAAGCAATATAAACGCTTCCGTCTTCTTCAATATCGATCTTAACGCCCGTTTCATCCACGATCTTATTGATCGTCTCTCCGCCCTTACCGATAACCTTACCGATCTTATCGGGATCGATCTTAAGCACGATAATCTTAGGCGCCCACTTGGAAAGCTCTGCGCGAGGACCGGGTATAACCTCAAGCATCTTGCCGAGGATATGCAATCTACCCTTACGAGCCTGCTCAAGCGCGGTAGTAAGGATCTGCTTATCGATACCCTTGATCTTAATATCCATCTGGATAGCGGTAATACCGTGACTGGTACCCGCTACCTTGAAGTCCATATCGCCGAGGAAGTCTTCAAGTCCCTGAATATCCGACATGATGGCAACTCTATCCTGCTCGGTGTCTTTAATAAGACCCATTGCAATACCTGCTACGGGAGCCTTAATGGGAACGCCCGCGTCCATAAGAGCCATACACGATCCGCAAACGCTTGCCTGAGAGGTAGAACCGTTCGAACTTACGATTTCACTTACCGTTCTAATTGCATAGGGGAACTCTTCTTCGGAAGGAATGACGGGTTCGAGCGCGCGTTCTGCGAGAGCGCCGTGACCAATTTCACGACGTCCGGGAGCGCGAAGAGGTTTAGCTTCGCCGGTGGAATAACCAGGCATATTATACTGGTGCATATATCTCTTCTTAACGTCGTCTTCGTCAAGGTTTTCGAGCTTCTGCGCATCACCGATAGTACCGAGAGTACAGGTAGACATTGCCTGCGACTGTCCTCTGGTAAATACTGCCGAACCATGTACTCTGGGAAGAATACCTACTTCGCACCAAATATCACGAATATCTTCGAGTCCTCTACCGTCGGGACGTTCACCCTTGTTAAGGATCTTAGCGCGCACCTTTTCCTTGGTTATATAATAAAGCGAGTCTTTGATTTCTCTGTCTTTATCAGGGAAAATCTCTGCGAAGTGTTCGAGCGTAACTTTCTCAACTTCGTCTTGATTGTTCTGTCTTTCGGTACGGTCGTGAGTATCAAGTGCCTTGTCGAGCAAATCGCCTGCAAACTTACGAACTTCCGCGTCAATATCTTCGGGAATATGGTAATAATCCATTTCCTTTTTAGGCTTACCGATCTTGGAAGCGATTTCATTTATAAACGCAACGATCTTCTTGATTTCTTCATGAGCGAAAAGAATACCGTTGAGCATAACTTCTTCACTTACTTCATTTGCTCCTGCTTCAACCATCATAATAGCGTCAGCAGTACCAGCAACGTAAACGTGCATTTCGCTAGCTTCTCTCTGCTTGCAATCAGGGTTGATAACGTACTCGCCGTTAACGTAACCGACTACAACCGCGCCGGTAGGTCCTGCAAAAGGAATATCCGAGATAGAAAGAGCAATCGAAGAACCAACCATGCCCCAAACTTCAGGAGGATAATCGGGTTCTACGGAAAGCGCCGTACAAACGACTGTAACGTCGTTGAAAAGTCCTTTAGGGAAAAGCGGACGGAGCGGTCTGTCGATAAGTCTGCTCGTCAGGATAGCTTTGTCGCTACCTCTGCCTTCTCTCCTTTTGAAGCTACCGGGAATTTTTCCGACAGCATACATTTTTTCTTCGAAATCAACGCTAAGCGGGAAGAAATCCATTCCCGGTCTGGGCGCGTCGGACATACATACGTTGGACATAACCATCGTATCACCGCACTGTACTATGCAATGACCGTTAGCCTGTTCGCCGTATTTACCCGTAGTAACTACGACTTCACGTCCTCCGATTTCTGTCTTGAAAATGTGTCCTTTTTTCATTTTCTTAGTTTGTCTCCTATATATACTTCTTATTACTTACTTGTTGCGATAACCCAAACAAAAGGGCGGAACACTGTCGTCCGCCCTTCGGGTTGTTTAATTTTTACTTTCTCAATTCCAAATCGGCGACAATTTTTCTGTATCTCTCGATGTCAAGGTCCTTGAGATAGTTGAGCAAGCTACGTCTGGAACCTACCATCTGCAACAGACCTCTGCGCGAATGGTGATCCTTCTTGTGCATCTTAAGGTGCTCGGTGAGGTGATTAATTCTCTCCGTAAGAAGCGCAATCTGCACTTCGGGGCTACCCGTGTCACCGGGATGCTTTGCAAACTTCTCGATAATAGCTGCTTTCTTTTCTTTGTCCATGTTTTTATCCTCCTATGGATGTATTCGCCTTGGACCTAAGTAACTGCGTGGAGAGCGCAAAACTTCCGATTCCAAGGTACCTGCGTTAGTATACCACAATGAAAAGCAAATGTAAACAAATTTTAAGCTAAGTTGGAAAAATTATACTTACTTCTCGCAAAGAAATGCAAGTTTTGAATTAAGACGCGTATCAAATTCATTAAGATATAGCTTTACGTCCTTAACTGAAGCATGTCGGTGAATTGCTCCGTTTGTAACGAGTTTGGAAATACTTCCCGCCCCGCACGCATAGACCGAAGCCATTTCTTCCATAACGGTAATATTATTTACGCACTCTTTGCACGGCAGTGAAAATCCGATATTTTCCAGATTGCCGACCATGTATTTTTGCCGATAAAGATAATAAGGGTTATAGTCCGAACTAAAAATTTCATAGGCGTAGTCGGTCATTTGCGCAATATCTGCGCAGAATATTTTTAAGTCGTTTTCGGCAATTACGGAACCACGTTTACGTGATAAAGTATGTACGGTGACGTTTTCCGGGCGCAGGCTTGCAATTTGGTCAATCGTGCGCTTGAACTCATCTACAGATTCTCCGTCCAATCCGGCAATAATATCTGTATTTAAGTCAAAACCGTAAGATTTAGCAGACTCATAGACGTTATAGAACATTTCCGCCGTATGCTTTCTGCCAATCCTCGCCAACGTTTCATTATTCAATGTCTGGGGATTTACGCAGACTCTGGTGACGCCGTACTCTTTAAGCACACTTAATTTTTCCGCCGTTATGCTGTCCGGTCTGCCTGCTTCAAAAGTAAATTCTACGCCGTTTGAGTCGATAGCAGTAAGCAGTTCAGCAATCATTTTTGCGTCAAGCACGGACGGCGTTCCCCCTCCGACGTAAATTGAAAGTATTCTTTTTCCCTGCTCTTTTATTAGTTTAACTACTTCACGAATTTCTTCGGCAAGTTTTGTTACGTACGGAGCTAAATAAGCGGAATTCTTATTTACGTCAGCAGAAGGAAACGAGCAATAATAACATCTTCCATCGCAGAATGGCACGTGAACGTATAAATTTACTCCGTTTTTGATATCGTGAACGTATTTGCTTTGCACGTTTATTATCTTTTGAATGGTGTTCGCTTTTTTTTCGCTTACACGGAATGCGTTAGTCAAGTATTCCGCAATACTATCCGCGCTACCACCGCTGGAAAAATAATCGTACGCGAGCTTAGTAGGTCGAATGCCGGTAAGACTACCCCACGGCAACCCCACTCCACAATAGCTTGCAAGGCTGTCGTATAAAGCAAGCTTCAAAAAACGTTTGGTAAGTCGTTTAATTTCAAGCGCATCACCTTGTGGCGTGCTACTTTGAAAAGACCTGACACTATTACCTACCTTAACTTCTGCACGCAAAGAATCGGATATATCCGCATTGACGAATATATCCGCTCCGTTTAAGTATTCCGCAAACAATCGTGCCTCGTCCATAAGGTCGGGAGCAAAAGTTTGCACGTTAGTATTTAGTATGATATCAGACATAAGGATTGTTGTTCTTTTCAAAAAACAGCGTCGTTTTATCTCCATGACCTGGATAAACGTCATAATCTCCATCGAGCGCAAAAAGTTTCTTTAACGAGTTAAACAAATCTCGTCCATTACCCGTCGGCAAATCGGTTCGTCCCACACTCATAAAAAACAGCGTATCTCCACTGAATATAATTCTCTCGGACAAGTAACAAACTCCACCCGCAGTATGCCCGGGAGTGTGCATGACCTTAAACGTCATTCCGCATTCATTAATAAGATCACCGTCGTTAAGAACAACGTCAACGTCAAACGGACAAAATCTAACGCCCATACTGCCCGAAATTCCGAAATCATTTCGTGACATATGCACGTCTAAATGGTGCAAATACACCTTTGCGCCGTCACGAGCAAATTGCGCTACGGCGTTAGTATGGTCAAAATGCGCGTGAGTCAATAGCAGGGCTTTCGCTGTCAGTCCTTTGCTATCAAGCATAGCTTTGATCTTAGTATAGTTATCTCCTGGATCGATCAAAACAGCGTCGTTTCTATACGGCATATTCAGTATATAGCAGTTCGTACCGAGAAAGCCTACGGCAAGTCTGGTTATTATCATACGCCCGAACTCCTGTAAACTTTTCTTACCGGTCCGAGCTGTTGTAATTTACGCATTAAAACGTCTATCTCTCCAATATCGCTTACGTTGACACCAATTATGAGAGTAGCCATGTCATTTTTGTCTACTCTACCGTTTATAGAATTTAACGAGAGTTTAAGCTCTGAAATAACGGTAGATACGTCTACTATCAAATTTTGCTTATTATTTGCAAGAATCTGGAGAGATACAACGAACGTATTGTCAGTTTTTCCGCCCCAGGAAGCATCAATTAATTTCTTTTGATCAACGTACTTAATATTCGGACATTCTTTGCGGTGAACGGTTACTCCTCTTCCGTTGGAGACGTAACCGATTATATTATCACCGGGAACGGGATTACAGCATTTTGCTATATGACAAAGCATGTCGGGTTCGCCGTTAATAAGCACACCGCCCACATCTTTACGTTTATGTGACGTAGCGCTTTTTAAAGGCAAGTTTGCCTTCTGTTCACGTCGATAGAAATCGATGAGTTTGGGCAAAATCTGATGGACGGAATAACCGCCGTAGCCAATAGAAGCGTACAAGTCGTCTAACGAAGAAATGGAATACCTGTGCATAACGATATCCAGCCATTCAGGTTTCATAAGCGTAGAGAGCGCAAAACCGAGGCGTTTGGCTTCAAGATCCAACATCTCTCTGCCTTTATGGATATTATCTTCTTTCATTTCCTTCTTAAACCACGCGCGGATTTTCGTTCTTGCCTGCGTAGTTTTAACAACGCGAAGCCAATCACGACTTGGTCCTTTAGCGTTGTTAGAAGTAATTATTTCAACGTAATCACCCGTTTCAAGTTTAGTTTCCAAAGGAACTATTCGGCTATTAATTTTTGCGCCTATACAGCGATTTCCTATTTCACTGTGAACGCTATATGCAAAGTCAATGGGCGTTGAGCCTGTCGGTAATGGAACTACGTCACCTTTGGGAGTAAAAATAAATACCTGACCTTCGTATAAGTCTACTTTAAGAGACTCGTAAAGTTCCTGCGGGTCTGCGGCTTCGCCCTGCGCGTCCATTACGCCCCGAAGCCATTGCAATCTATCCTCGCCGTCATTTACCGCCGAATTTCCAGTATGCTCCTTATATTTCCAATGCGCCGCTATACCGAACTCGGCTATTCGGTGCATTTCGTACGTTCTAATCTGTATTTCAAAAGGAGTACCGTAATTCGTCATGACGGTAGTGTGCAAAGACTGGTAGTTATTAGGCTTAGGTACGGCTATATAGTCTTTAAATCTGCCAGGTATAGGTTTCCAATGCGAATGAATAAGACCGAGAACTTCATAGCAAGATTCAACGTTTTCAACGATTATACGGACTGCCGTTAAATCGTAAATCTGCTCGAAAGTCTTATGCTTTTCGGTCATTTTCTTATAAATGCTATAAAAGTGCTTAGGTCTGCCACTTACTTCACCAACGATTTTGTGCTCTTTCATTAAGTCACGAAGGGTTTCACAAAGTTTATCTACAATCTCTTGGCGTTCTTTTCGTTTAAGCGACACTTCCTTAACCAAAGAGTCGTACGCATTTGGATGCAGAACTTTAAGACAAATATCCTCCATTTCGCATTTAATGTAACTTAAACCGAGTCTAGAAGCAAGTCTTGCATAAATCTCCAACGTTTCGTTTGCAAGCGCAGTTTGACGCTCAATCGACAGCGGTTCTACCGTTCGCATATTATGAAGTCTATCCGCAAGCTTAATAATAAGCACTCGAATATCCTTAGCCATTGCAAAGAACATACGGCGGAAATTTTCAGCCTGCTCCTGCGCTTTTGAAGTAAACGATATTTTTTTAAGTTTCGTAACGCCTAAAACGAGTTCGGCAATCGTATCTCCGAAGCGTTTTTTAATATCTTCTTCGGTAGCGTCGGTATCTTCAATCGTATCGTGAAGAAGCGCTGCGCATATGGAGCTGTAATCCATGCCGAGATCAAGCAAAATGTTAGCAACCGCTATAGGATGAATAATATACGGCTCGCCTGAAACACGACGTTGGTCGCCGTGTTTTATAGTCGCATATTCCAGAACTTCGGATATAGTCTGCAACTGCGACGCAGGGAAAATTAATTGACATCTTGCAAGAAGTCTTTGCATCTCAATACCTCATTTATTAAGTTCGACCAATCTGCTATATAAAGAAGAAAGGTTAAGAGATTTATGAACGTCTTTATTAATACTTAATTTGTTGTTATTCAAAGAAATGAAACCGAGTTCCGCAAACACGGCAAAACATACCACGAACTGATTTGCATTCAGCCCTTCACAAAGAGTAGACAACCGTTTAAAATAAACGATTAAGTTATTATTAACTGCCTCTGTGTTGTTAACAATAGCCGAATAGTATTTGGCGAAAACAGTTCTGTCACTCACTATGCCTGTAAAAATTCTATTAGATTTGGTTTTAGGCACGTAAATCTTCGCATTTGTACGCTTAACCAAATATGACAAAACTCCGTCGGATGGAACGTCGTCAACAAAAACTATTCGCGAATAATTTCCAAGACGCATGTTATCGTCAAAGGACGGAGATACGACGATTCCGGAATAATTATTCTTTTCCGACTTAAACATATAATCGTGTGTAATAAAATTCGGACAATTATGCGCCGTCACGCGATTATACGAGCATCTATCGGCGCACACGAAAAGCGTACCGTAAATAGTGTCGGGCATTAGATTGCAAAGCTCGTCTTCCTCATATTCAATCACTTCGGGCATTTTTTCTTTTGCAAGAAGCAATGAAGAAAGATAATTTGCCAAAGCGTACGTATCGTTTATATAAAGCTCGGACGGGCTTACGCCTCTAACGTAACCGGAAACTCCTCCGTTTAATCCCTCGGTAAGTTCAAGCGCAATTTCTTTTTTACCGTCACCCATGAGATTGTGGTTTCTTGTAAAAAAGTTAAACGCATACGTTTGAAGTTTGCCTACGTGAACGGACGTGTGCTGTGGATTTTTACACGGCGCTATACGCACGGAATCAGTAGTGATCTTCAATATAGGCTTTGAATTGCTATTACCCGTGGGCTCAATCAAAGCCATTGAATCGAGAAAACTTTTGTCACATTCCCTTACGTCAACCTCTAGGTCGTAACCAACGGTCGGCAAGAAATACTCCTGTGGCTGGGCTGACATATATTCGTTGACCCTTTTCTTAAACGCCGGAATATTATCTTCATAAAGTGAAAAGCCTGCCGCGCCACTATGTCCGCCATATTCAATCAACAAGTCAGAACAATACGTAAGCGCGTCAAATATATTTATCCCCTGTATTCCTCTTGCCGTGCCTTTATACACGCCTTCTTCGTTGCGATCAACGAGAATAAACGTCGGTCTGTTATAATCCCCAGAAAATCTCGCGGCAGCAATACCCGTAACGCCTTTCGCCCATTCGGGATTGCTCAAAATAATAGCTCGGTTGTTAACAATATCCTCATAAGCCAAATCAATTTCCGCTTCATTGTAAATTTCGTCGCATACTTCTTTACGTTTAACGTTGTCCGTTTCAATTTCTGCTATTATCTCATTGATGCGATTAACGTCGGTAGTGGTCAGAAGCTCAAAAGCTCTGTAAGCGTCACCCATTCTGCCTGCCGCATTAATGCGTGGCGCTATCTTATATGCAATATCTGAAGACGTCACGTTCCCGCTTAATCCCTGCGACTTTAAGAGCATTCTCAAACCAAAATTATTGTTGCCACTTGCGATTTTTTTAAGTCCAAGTTGCGTAATAAGACGATTTTCGTTGAGAAGTGGTACGAGATCGGCTATAGTTGCTACGGCAGCAAGATCGAGAAAGTCATGATACGAATCGTCACCACATAAAGCCTGTACGAGTTTTAAAGCCACGCCAGCGCCACAAAGATATTTGTCAGGATAATCGTCTCCCGGCTGTTTGGGATTAACTACTATACAATCGGGAATTCGCGCGCTGGGTTCGTGATGGTCGGTAACGATAACGTCTACACCCAAGTCTTTAGCGTGTTCCACTTCATCGATACCTGAAATACCACAATCACAAGTGAGTATTACGTCGGGATAAAATTCTTCAACGATTTTTTCAATGCTCGATACGTTAAGACCGTAACCGTCACTTTCGCGATTGGGTATATGAACCATAACGTCCGAATTTATTGATTTAAAATATAACGCAAGTATTGCAGAAGAACACACGCCGTCTGCATCATAATCACCGTATACTACGATTTTTTCACCGTTTTTGACCGCAAATTGTAAACGATCAACTGCCTGTTTCATACCTTTCATTAGGAAAGGATCGTTCAGATTTTTTACGTCAGCAGTCAAAAAGCGAATTATTTCTTCTTCGGTGTTAATACCGCGCGAAAATAACAGCTCCGTGATACGAGGATGAAGCCGTAATTTTTCAGACAGCTGTTTAATTTTCATACCGTCATATAAAACGTCGTTTTTTTTCTTAATACTTACGTTCATTTTTAAAAAACAAAAGCCTCCTGTGGTAAAGACAGAAGGCTTTTACTTATCAATTACCGTTTTCGGTTTCGGAAGACGTATCTTCACCTTCCGTGCTTATTTGTTCCGTAATCGGTTAATTTGTTTCTGCTTCTTCCGCAGTTTGCTCGTCTGCAGGAACAATTTCGGTTTCAGCAGTTTCTTCGACTATTTCCGATTGTTCTTCCTTAACTTCGTTAGACTCTATTTCAGCTTTTGCCGTCGTATCTCCGTCCATACCGTCAAAGAAATCGTCTTTCTTTGCTTCAACAGCGGGAGCTATGGTTTCAACAGCGGGAGCTTTCTTTATCAACTTAGTTTTCCAAATTGCCCAGATTGTAGGCGCAAGGAACATTGAAGAGAACGTACCGGCTATAAGACCTGCAATAAGAGGTAAGCAGAAGGTAATCAAGTCACCTACTCCGACAATCGCGGATACGATAGCTACCATAAGTACGGTTACGAAAGTCGTTCCGGTCGTGTTAATCGAACGAAC
>JAFTMM010000078.1 GCA_017452405.1 Clostridia bacterium
TATATAAATATAGTGCCGAATTTTTTGCACTATTGTGTCAATTTGATTCTTGACCAATATTTGCAAACTCATTGGTTTACTTAAAATTACTTGCGAGATTATTTATCTTGTGTTATAATTATTTTGAAAGAAATTTTAAGTGCGTGGGAAGGTCTATACCTCCTCACTATAGGTGAATTATGAAATACGTTGTTATACTCGGTGACGGTTGGGCGGATTATCCTGACGAGAATGGACAAACTCCGCTTACCCTCGCTAACAAACCCAATATTGACGCTATTGCTGCAAAGAGTCTGTGCGGACTTTGCAAGACCGTTCCCGACGGAATGAAGCCGGGAAGCGACGTTGCGAATATGTCGGTTATGGGCTACGATCCCAAGAAGTATTATACCGGGCGCAGTCCGCTCGAAGCTGCGAGTATAGGAATTGAACTTTCGGGCGCAGACGTGACCTATCGATGTAATCTCGTTACTCTTAGCGGTGATGGGCAGTACGAATCGCTGACGATGAAGGATTACAGCGCAGGCGAGATTGACAGCGAAACGGCTTCCGCGCTAATTGCAGAGCTGAAAGAAAAGCTCGTGATGCCGGAAGGTTGGGAGCTTTATCCCGGCGTGAGCTACCGTCATTGTCTCGTGCTCCGCTCCTCGACTACGGGCGCAGAGCTTACTCCTCCGCACGATATACTCGATCGTCCTATCGCAGACTATCTGCCGTCGGGTAAGCACGCTAAAGCGCTACTTGATTTCCAAAAACAGAGCATGGAAATACTTAAAGCCTCGCCCATTAACAAAGAAAGAGTTAAGGCAGGCAAGAATCCTGCTAACTCGTGCTGGCTGTGGGGCGAAGGCACTAAGCCTGCTTTCACCGAGTTTGAAAAGCTTTACGGCATTAAGGGCGCGGTTATTTCCGCCGTCGATCTTGTCAAGGGTATCGGTCTCGTAGCAGGTATGGACTCTATTGACGTTGAGGGCGCATGCGGAACTATCCATACCAACTTCCCCGGCAAAACCGCCGCCGTGCTCGACGCGATTAAGGACCACGATTTCGTATACGTGCATATGGAAGCACCCGACGAGTGCGGACACCAAGGCGACAAGGCAGGCAAAATCCGCTCCATTGAGTTGATTGACGAACTCGTTGTGCGCCCGATCTACGAAGAAATGACGAGGCGCGGTGAGCGCTTCAAACTGCTCATTACGCCCGACCACCCTACTCCGCTTGCGCTTCGCACGCACGTTTCCGATCCCGTACCGTTCATTATCTACGACAGCGGTAAGGACGTCCACGGCGCTTCGTACAGCGAACACGGCGTATGCTCCACGCGCGTTTTGTTTAATAGCGGTGTGGAGATGTTTGAAGAATTCCTTAAAAACTAAAACGAGTGGGGAAAATCCTTGCGGTTTTCCTCACCTCTTTTTCATTATATTATAGACTATATATACCGCATAGACTATATATACCGCATAGACTATATATACCGCATAGACTATATATACCGCGGTAATTCCGCTTTCCCCTTTTCATTATATTATATGTTTAAAATTCTAATAGTCGAAGACAATCTTAATCTGCAAAAGCTGTATAACGCCGTGCTTCGCTCAAGCGGTTATACCACTCTCGTTGCAAGTAACGGCGCAGAGGCGCTTGAAGTGCTTGAAAATAATCACGCCGACCTTATGATCGTGGACGTAATGATGCCGATTATGGACGGATACGAACTCACCGACCTGCTCCGTAAAGGCGGAAGCGAAATGCCTATACTCATGATTACGGCTAAGGGCGAGCAGGCGGACAAGCGCGCGGGCTTCTTAGTCGGCATTGACGACTATATGACCAAGCCCGTTGACGAGGAAGAAATGCTACTTCGCATTAAGGCGCTACTCCGCCGATCGCGCATAGTGAGCGAGCATAAACTCGACGTGGGCGGAACCACGCTTCACTACGACAGCCTGACAGTCACCGCTAACGGCGAAGAAACGACCTTGCCTAAAAAAGAGTTTTATCTCTTGTATAAACTGCTATCCTATCCCGGTCAGATCTTCACTAAATATCAACTGCTTGACGAAATTTGGGGGCTTGAGAGCGAGTCGGACAATACGCTTAACGTGCACGTCAACAGGCTCCGCAACAGATTTGAAAATAACGCGGACTTCGAAATCGTAACGGTGCGCGGTATAGGCTTTAAGGCAATCAGGAAATCGGACGATGGAAAATAAAGATAAAGAAAAAGCGACTGAATTTAACGCTGACGGCGGTAAAGACGAGGCGCCAGCGAATGCAGAAAAGAAAAAGGAAAAGTTACGCGATAAAATCAAGATTAAACTGCCCGGTCAGTTCTATACGATTACGTTCAAGATTATTTCTTACGTTTTCGTACTCGTGATTATAACGCTGACTATTGCGCTCTGTCTTTTTGCTCTGCTATACTATAACGGTGCGTTTTCGGGAGGTGAACCGGGCAGTCCCGACGAAGGCTTGCCCGTTAGCCCCGTACTTCTCGTCGTTTTGCTCGTACTCGTCAGCGCTATTATCGGGTGCGTGCTTTCCGTCGCTCTTTACAGCTTGTCGTTTAAGGAGCTGAACCGTTTCCAATCGGCTATGAGTAAGGTAGCCAAAGGCGACTTTACCGTCACCCTCCCCGACAGCGAAGAAAACTACATGCGCGACTTAAACACGTCCTTTAACGCCATGGTGCGCTCGCTTAAATCTATCGAAACGCTCAAGACCGATTTCATTTCCGACTTTTCGCACGAATTCAAAACCCCGATAGCGTCTATCTGCGGTTTTGCAAAACTTCTCCGCAGTAAAAGCCTATCAGAGGAGGAGCGTAGCGAATATATCGAGATTATCGTTTCTGAGGCAAGCCGTCTGACTCAGCTTGCCGAGAACACGCTGTCTATGTCTAGGCTGGACAGCGCCAGCAGTATCGTGGAAAAAAGTGAATATAGCCTCGACGAACAGCTCCGCAAGTGCGCGTTGATGTTCCAAACCGAAACCGACCGCAAGAATATCGAACTGTCGTTGACCGGCGAGGACGTTATCTACTTCGGTAACGAAAAGCTCATGCAACAGATGTGGATTAACCTTATCGGCAATGCGGTTAAATTCACGCCGAACGGTGGCAAAATCGAGATCGCGGTGGAAAAAAGCGAAAAAGAAATTACCGTTTCCGTGGCGGATAACGGTTGTGGTATGAGTGAAGAAACCAAAAATCGCATCTTCGACAAGTTCTATCAAGGCGACACGTCAAGAGCTTCGGCAGGCAACGGACTAGGCTTAGCAATCGTCAAAAAGATACTTCAAATCACGGACGGAAGTATAGTCGTAGAAAGTGAGGAAGGCAAAGGCGCGAAATTTATAGTAAAGTTAGGAATATAGTAAAACAGCGTTTGCGCCAATGCAAACGCTGTTCATTTATTACTTGTGCTTCAATTTATTGTAAATTACTTCAGCTCCTCTTTAACGAGCTTGAGCGCGGCGGAGATGGTGTCGTCCATATCAAAGTATTTATACATACCCAGACGTCCGCCGAAAATTACGTTGCCCTCGGCGTCGGCTAACGCTTTGTATTTTGCGTAAAGCTCGTTGTTGCGGTCGTTGTTGACGGGATAATAAGGCTCGTCGCCCTTAGACCAGGTTGCGGGGTATTCGCGCGTCACGATCGTCTTTTCTTGCGTACCGAACTCAAAGTGCTTGTGTTCAATAATGCGCGTGAACGGCACTTCGTATTCGGTATAGTTCACTACCGCGTTGCCCTGGTAGTTGCTCTCGCTAAGCGTTTCGGTTTCAAAGCGGAGCGAACGGTATTCGAGTTCGCCGTAGCAGTAGCCGAAATATTCGTCAATCATACCGGTAAAAAGCACCTTGTCTGCAAGCGCGTCAAGTTCGGCTTTGCTAGCGAAATAATCCACGCCAAGACGAACTTCCGCACCCTGTAACATCTTTTCGGAAATCTGCGTATATCCGCCCATGGGAATACCTTGGAAGCGGTCGTTGAAATAGTTGTTATCATAAGTGAAGCGCACGGGCAGGCGTTTAATAATAAACGCAGGAAGCTCGGTGGCGCGTCTACCCCACTGCTTTTCCGTGTATCCCTTAACAAGCTTTTCGTAGATGTCCTTGCCGACGAGGTTAAGCGCCTGTTCTTCAAGGTTTTTAGGCTGATCCACCGCCGCCTCTTTTTTCTGCTCCTCGATCTTGGCTTTTGCTTCGGCAGGAGTTATTACGCCCCACATCTTGGAGAACGTATTCATATTAAACGGCATATTATACAGCTCGTTTTTATATCTCGCTACGGGGCAGTTGATATAATTATTGAACTCAGCGAAGGAGTTTACGTACTCCCACACTTCCTTGTCCGAGGTGTGGAAGATGTGAGCGCCGTACTTATGTACGTTTATCCCCTCTCGGCTTTCGGTGTATATATTGCCTGCAACGTGGTTACGCTTATCTATAACAAGGCATTTTAAGCCCCTTTTAGTTGCTTCGTGAGCGAATACCGAGCCGAAAAGTCCCGCGCCTACGATTAAATAGTCATACTTATCCATTATCTCTCCTTTTTAAGCCCATGCTTTACCCCACAGGCTTAGCGTAATTAGTATACCCGAATTTCTTTACAAATGCAAGCAAAAGATATATAATATACGCAAATATGGAACACAGTTATGACAAAAGAAGACGAGGCAATCTACTCCATAACGAACTTTCGCTCGTCCTGTTTTCTCTGCTTACGGGCGCAACCGCAGGCGTAACCGTCACGATTTATAACGTTCTCGCCCATTACGGCGAAGAATGTTCGGTAGCTTGGTACGAGGCTTTGCTTGCTAATCCGGCGCTCATTCCCTTGCTTTTCGTCGCGCTTATCTTTGGCGCGTTAGTAGTGGGAACGGTGCTTAAATTTATTCCGCTTGCGCGCGGTAGCGGTATTCCGCAAGTGCAGGGCGCAATCAGAGGCGGTATAGTACTTAAATGGTTCAGGCTTCTCACGACGGGCTTTGCGCTTTCGCTCGCCACAATCTTCCTCGGCATGAGCGCAGGTAGCGAAGGACCGAGTATGCTTATAGGCGGAACGTCGGGTGCAGGTATTGGAGCAATATTTAAGCGCGACGCGCGAAGCACGAGATATATGATTACGGGCGGTGCTTCGGCAGGTCTTGCCGTTGTCTTTAACGCGCCCCTCACCGGCTTCCTGTTCGCTTTTGAAGAAGCGCATAAGAAGTTCACGCCCGAAATTTTCCTGACGGCGTTTTTCTCCGTCGTTTCGGGCATTCTGACGAGAAACGGACTGCGTACTCTGCTCGGATTTATCGATCCGTCCATCACCGTTTCCTCTACCTTCCACGCCTACGATCTTTCGGTCATTACGTCTTTTAACGAAATTTGGGGACTTCTCGGCGTGGTGCTTATCGGCTCTATCGTCGTTGCTATGCTCGGCGTAGGATTTTATTATGCGGTTATGGCGCTTCGTCCGCTTTTCGGAAAGCTGAACTTTTTCAAAGGCACGGGCAAGTATCTCATTCCCTTCCTTCTTGCTGGCGCGTTCGGTCTTATCTCCATTTATGAAATGGGCGGTGGTCACAGCCTTATCGAGTCGCTCGGTACTAACGGTGGTCAGACGCCTTTCACCATTACGCTTAACTTCGCCTCTCACGTCGTCGTAGCTATCGTGGTGGTGCTTATTATGAAGTTTATCGCTTCGGTATGTAATATGGGCGCAGGCGTTCCCTGCGGTGTGTTTATTCCCATGCTCGCAGTCGGAGCGTGCGCAGGCGGTCTTATAAGCTACGTAGCGCAGGCGTGTGGTATGAGCGCAATCTACTCGGACGTTATCGTTATGATATGTATGGCTACGTTCTTTGCCACGATCGTTAAAGCACCGCTTACTTCAATGGTTATGGTGTTCGAGCTTACCGGTAGCTATAACTTCAACCTGCTCCTCCCCGTTATGCTAGGCGTTTCAATTGGTTATCTGCTCGGCAA
>JAFTMM010000079.1 GCA_017452405.1 Clostridia bacterium
GGCTGGGCTATAAGGCGGTACTCAAATGAAGAAGCCGAATAAATTCCGCTCGTCCGCTATCGGCTTTCTCGCGCTGTTCTTGCCCGTAACGGTGACTGCTATGAGCGCCGTGCTGGTATACAGCGCAGTAAATGAAGCGACGAGTGGCAATAAGATACTCATCTCGATCACTATAATCGGGATAATAATCGTTATTGCGCTTGCCTGCGTTTTGATTGAACTGTTTCGTAGGCGACTAATGATAGAAAAGCCGTTGCGTGACATACAGCACGCTTGCGGAAAAATAGCGAAAGGCGATTTCACCGTAAGGCTTAAGCCCCTTCACGACTACGGTTTTTACGACGAATACGACCAGATTAAAGTGAGCCTGAACAAGATTGCAGAGGAGCTTGGACGTAGCAGAATAATGAATATGGATTTTATAGCCAACGTATCGCACGAGCTAAAAACTCCGCTTGCAGTTATAGGCAATTACGCGACGGCGCTCAGCTCTTCCGAACTTGACGAAGAAACGCGCACGAGCTATACCGATTCTCTCGTTTCGGCATCAAACAGGCTGAGTAATTTAGTTACTAACGTACTCAAACTCAGCAAGTTGGAGAACGGCGCTCTTGCGCCCGAAAAGGAACGCTTTGACGCAAGCGAATTGCTCCGCGAATGCACGCTAAGATATGAAAGCGTGATCGAGGACAAAAATTTGGAGCTTGATTGCGAGATCGAGGACGAATTATTCACTTACTCCACCCCGTCGTACTACGAGATTATTTTCAGCAATCTTCTATCTAACGCCTTTAAGTTCAGCCAGCCGGGCGGAAAGGTGGAAATTAAGCTGACTGCACGAGAAAAAATAACGTTTACGGTAAGAGATTACGGCTGTGGCATTAACGAGGAAACGGGCGCGCGCATCTTTGAAAAATTCTATCAGGGCGATACGTCGCACGCAAGCGAAGGCAACGGACTGGGCTTAGCGCTCGTAAAAAAGGTCATTGACCTTCTCGGAGGTGAAATGTCCGTGCAAAGCAAACCAAACGAAGGAAGTACGTTCAGAGTGACTTTATTTCGAGGAGAGGTTTTGTGAAAAAAATAATCGAATTTTTTAAAAATCCGCCCGTTTGGTATTTGGTGCTTCATTATTTCCTGACCGTCCTGTCCGCAGTCGGCGCAATACTTTTGGCGGTATTCGTGGATATGGAAACGCCACTTGCGGTTTTTGCGTACGTTCTCTTTGCGATAGCGGCGTTGCTTCTTGCATATACGATCTTTACTATCGTCAAATTTGCTCCGCGCATAAAGCAGAGCGGAAAGGCGTTGATGCAGAAGTTCAGTTTCACGAATAATCTTGTGGAGAACTACGGCTTCCGTACCCTCGTTTTTGCGGTAGTATCCTTGCTTATCGGGATAGGCTTCTCGGTGTTTAACTTCGTCGTGGCAGGGCTGGAAGCTTCGGGTTGGTACTTCTCACTCGGTGCGTATTACCTGCTCGTAGTATTCGCAAGAGGCGGTATACTCGTGCAGAAACGCAATAAGACGCGCGCAGGAGATTTAGAGAATACCGTGCGGGATTGGAGGTCGTATCGCGCAAGCGGTATCATGATTACCCTGCTCCATCTTGCGCTGTCCATAGCTATTTTGCTTATGGTACGCAACAACCGCGCTTTCCGCTACGCCGACCTTATGGTTTTCGTTGTAGCAACTTATTCAGCTTATAAAATCGCCATGGCGATAGTCAATATTATTAAGGCAAGAAAGCAGTCGGACGTAGCCGTTTCCGCGCTTCGTCACGTCGGGCTTGCCGAAGCAGCAGTTTCGCTCCTCGTGCTTCAAAGCGCACTGTTAAGCGCGTTTGCAGAGGGCGAATACGCGCACTACAA
The DNA here is from genome assembly GCA_017452405.1 of Clostridia bacterium. Classification (GTDB taxonomy): domain Bacteria; phylum Bacillota; class Clostridia; order Christensenellales; family Pumilibacteraceae; genus Protoclostridium. Next base: position 1,872 of record JAFTMM010000079.1, read on the forward strand.
CGCCATAACCGGCGGTGTAATCTGCGCGTTCACGATAGCGCTCGGTATTTATATGATAGTTACCGCAACGAGAAAAATCAAAGCGATAAAGGCGGACGAATCCGCCACTACGGAGGCTCAAGATGAATGATAAAGAATTTAAATATACCTACTCTGCTCCATCCGAAGAAGAACGTCGGGAAATCGAAGGGATAAGAAATCAATATACGCCTAAAGAAAAACCGGACGACAAACTCACTCGGCTTAAAAAACTTCACGCGCGCGTTTCGCTCATTCCCATTATTGTAGCGTTAACGCTCGGCGTAATAGGAACGCTTGTATTCGGCTTAGGACTTTCGCTTATTCTCGTCTGGAAGAACTGGACGGTGGGAATAATATTAAGTATCGTCGGCTTTATCATAGCCGTGATGGCGTATCCCTTACACGCACTTCTTATTCGTCACTTAAAAGATAAGTACGGCAAAGAAATACTAGAGTTGTCCGACGAACTGCTGAATAATGAATAGACAAAATACGCTCCAATTGGAGCGTATTTTTTGATGAGGTAAATTAAAAATCACAACCAAACAATTCATTCGCTGAAATTTTAAAAATTTTGCAAATTGTTAAAATTTCAATATCCGTAATAAAACGCTGTCCGCTTTCCATTCTTTGAACAGCATTCTTATCAACGTCAACACCGTTAAGTTGTAGCAGTTCCGCGAGCATTCTCTGCGACATCTTGGGACTCATAGACTTTCTCAATTCATATATTTTTTTACCACAAATGTTATTCAAACCATTTTCTGCTTTATTTTTAAACATAATACCACCCATTTGACATTCAGCGCTTGACAAATAATATTATATTATGTTAAGATTGCCGTAATGACATTCACTAAATGTCAAATATTATTAAGAGGTGTTTGCAATGCAAGCTACAAATGAAAAAATCAAAACCACTCCAACTACGAGAGAACTACCCAAGACAAAACACGCAAAAAATTCAAATAAAATTGATCCCAAATTAGAAAATAGATGGAAATTTATCAGTTTTATCAAACTATTTATGGCAATTATATTGGGTGTAATTCTACTTTTTATTCCGTTTGGAAATACTAACGGAGTTTATGCCGATTCTACTCTTTCTGCAATAATAAAATTCTTTTCAAGTTTAGGCAAATATTCAAATTCTATATATTTTGTAGTAACACTTTCTTTCGCAACCAGCTTTTCCTTCATAATATACGGAAGCTTCCCTTATATATCAAGTTCTAAGCCTGGAAAAGTAAATTTTTGGATCATTATAATACTTAAATTAACTATCGCAATATTACTTTTTATTGCCTTGAACTCTACTTTTGCAAATCACGGCTTTTCTACGAATGTATATTCATTCACACTTTTATTTTGGGGTTTATTTGACATCATCTTCACAGTTTGTCGTCGAATATTATTAACCAATTTCAAAAAAGCTACATGTGCAGAAATTTTTGAATCACTTACTGCTATCATTCTTATAGCAGCGTTACTTTTGGTGTATATTCCTAACGGAGTTTATAATAGATTTGCCAATATTTATGGTGACCATAATTTTCAAAATATTGAATTAGGTGAAAGTGTTGGTTTTGTTGAAGATCCGTGGGATCCCAATAATTTTGTCGTAGGCAATCATACCGTATATTTTCACTCAAAAGGATACGAGTATTGGAGTACAAAAAAGCAAGAGTTAAAAAAGGAAGTCCAAGAATTATCACCAGATTCAATTGACGAAGAAGAAATTACAGAATATTTACAAAAAATAAGTAACTTAAATAATGAAATATCTAAAATTGAATCTAATTTGCAAAGTTTAAAAAATGAGTTTGTAAAAATAACTACAAAACGTTGGAAAAAATCAATACATAACGGTGATATTTATTTTGGATCTACTACTACTCAATATCGTAATGACGTAATCGAAATTATTTACGATGCCTGCCCAACCAACAAAACCAAATGGAATAATACCGAAAACAGTAGCTTTTTAAGCAGTCAAAGTATTTCTCTTACACATACAGAATTTCAAATGGATACAAATTTCGCTTCCGAAGAAATCGGAGCAACTATAATGTATTATGACGGAAGCGTAAAAAAAGCATATATAAATCCAAGTAACATAGAGGAATTGAATTCCGCAAGTAAAGGAACATGTTTATTAAAATGGTCTGACTCGTGGGGTAATTACGAATATGAAATAAAAATCATATAAAAGAAAAAATGCACAAATGAAATGCTCCCCAAAAGTAAAAATGCACCCCCATAAGTTAGACACTTTAAGGAGGTGCATTTTTTCTTTTACAAAAGTTTAACAAAACCTTTACTTTGCTTTAACCGAATTTATGCAAAATCGTAACGATTGCGTTATATAATACAGAGGAAATCAAAATTCAAGGAGTTAAAATTATGTATAACAACGATCAGAAAATTATTGAAAGCATACGCGCTGAGTATCAGCCCCGTCAAGAAAGCGAACTTGACAAGCTCCGTAAACTCGACTCAAAAGTAAAAACACCGGCATTAGTTTTTGCATATATCTTCGGAATTATCGGCGCGCTCGTTCTCGGTGTGGGAATGTGCCTTGCAATGAAGATTATTGCAGACCTTATGATTCTCGGCATAGTGATCGGCGTAATCGGAATCGCCATCGTAAGCCTTAATTACTTCATTTACAAGGCTTTATTAGCGTCCAGAAGACGCAAATACGCTGAGGAGATACTTTCTTCGTGCGATAAGATTTCGGGCTAAAACTTGAAATTTAGGGCATAAAACAAGACTGTTCACGTTATCAATGTGAACAGTCTTGTTGCATAAAATCACGTTTATAGATCCTTGGGCTAATGCTCGAGAGGACAATTAGCTTACAGCACTAACGACGGCGCGGTATATACACGCGCAGCGAGTTCGTTATTTAACATATAAAGGCTCTTAGGATCAGAACCGAACAGTTCCATTTTGGTAATCATGTCGTTGGCGTTCGTTTCCTCCTCACCCTGCTCTTTAACGAACCAATCGAGGAACTGCATAGTACGGAAGTCCTTTACTTCGTACGCAGCGGCGTAAATTTCGTTTATAAGCGACGTAACGTACTGTTCGTGTTCTAAGCCTGCTTTAAGCACGTTCATGTCGCTGTCCAGCGTTTTATCCGGTTTAGCGATTGCTTCAAGCGTAACTTTCTCGTTGTTGTTCTGCAAGTAGCGGTAGAACAGCATTGCGTGGTCGCGCTCCTCCTGCGCCTGAATATAATACCAATTGGCAAAACCGTCTAGACCTCTATCTTCGAAATAGTTCGAGAAATCAAGATAAAGATACGCCGAATAAAGTTCTTTGTTAATCTGCTGATTGAGCAGTTCTCTTACCTTTGCGTTAATCATAATACTTCCTCCATAATTATTATATCAAGATATTATGATTATAAAATATTTCAAAAAGAAAATCAAGAAGAAAAATGCCGTTTTTACGTAAAAGCTATTCAACATAATAAAAAAAATACGACGAATTTTACGTAAAAGCTATTCAACATAATAAATACGACGAATTTTAC
>JAFTMM010000080.1 GCA_017452405.1 Clostridia bacterium
TTCGTCATCAAACACTATTACTCTGTCGTCCGAGGTTTTTGCCGTAGCCAAGCGACCTCTTCCGTCACAAAGAGCTTCGTAGGTCTTTCCGACGCATTCGTCAGCGAGCTCTTTTGCAATTTTGGATTGCAATTCAATCAATCTCGTTATGCGCTCTTTCTTAACAGATTCATCCACTTGCCCTTCCATGATAGCAGCCGGAGTGCCGTTTCTCTTGGAATAAATAAACATAAATAGGTTGTTGTATCTGACTTCTTCAACTAGCTTTAAGGTATCGCAAAAATCCTCTTCGGTTTCGGTTGGAAATCCTACTATCATATCACTCGTAAGTCCCGCTCCGGGAACGTACTTCTTAATCATTCGAATTTTGTCCAAGTATGATTTAACGTCATAATGACGATTCATTTTTTTCAAAATGCCATCACTCCCCGACTGCACGGGTAAATGTATATACTTTGCAAGTTTGTCGGAACCACCTATTAGCTTAATAACGTCCGCCGAAAGATCCTTTGGATGCGACGTCATAAATTTCAGCCAAAATTTACCGTCAAGCGCGCTTAACGTCTTTAATAAATCATAAAAAGTATGTTTACCGTCGTTATATGAGTTTACGTTCTGACCGAGAAGCGTAATTTCCTTTACGCCGTTATCTATCAGCGATTGCACTTCGGTAACTATATCTTCAAGCTTACGGCTACGCTCCCGTCCTTTAACGTACGGAACTATGCAATACGTACAAAAATTATTGCAACCGTACATAATATTGACGAAATTATTGACGTTATCCGATCTAACAGCCTCATTTACGCCCTGGGGAACGTTCTCGTCAACGCTTAGATCTAAAATAAATTTTTCGCCCGATTCAATAGCTTTCACCATTTGCGGAATAGCGCCAAGGCTATAAGTTCCCGTAATGATATTAATAAACGGACATCTTTTATGCAATTTTTTCGCAACCTCTTCCTGTTGTGACATACATCCGCAAACGACAACTATAAGATTAGGTTTAGTTTCCTTGAGCTTCTTAACCATGCCGAGGTTACCAAGCACCTTAGTTTCAGCTCCTTCTCTTATACAGCAGGTGTTGAATACTATTATATCCGCATCATCAGGATTGCTAGCCGAAAGAACGCCTTCTTTTTCGAAAGCGGAATATAATTTTTCCGTCTCATGAACGTTCATTTGACAGCCATAAGTTTTAATAAATACTTTTTTCACAAATATAATTATAACAAATACCGACGTTTTACGCAAGCGAAGTCAAAGGGTGATAAAGATTGATTAATATTTTTTTGAGCTACGCATACTACCAAAATGGATAAGGCAAGAAAAATAATCAGAGTAACGGTAGCCATTGCGCTTATAATTGTGTTAAGTATGGCAGTCTGTTTGTTTATTATTACCGATCCAAACGTAAAGACCAACGTTTTCCCAGATTTCAATCGGCAAACACTCGAAGAAATCAACGAAAATCATGAAATTTATGACGAACAGCATAATAAACTGTGGACGATAAATGGCAAAGGAACACTTAAAGCCAAGATCAGCGAACTAAACGAACATACGATAAACGCATTTATTGCTATCGAAGACAAGAAATTTTTTAGTCATAACGGATACGATCTTTCGCGCATAATTTCCGCAACGATACGAAATATAAGCGCCGGTAGCGCAAAAGAAGGCGCTTCAACGATCACTCAACAACTTGCAAAAAACACGTATTTATCTCCCGAAAAGACGTTCTCTCGTAAAATAACCGAGCTACGCTACGCGCGCGTTATTGAAAAGCTGTACGACAAAGATGAAATTCTCGAAGCTTATTTAAACTCCGTCTATTTTGGCAACGATATCGTGGGTATTGAATCAGCTTCACAAAGATATTTCAGCAAAAAAGCTTCCGAACTTGACCTGGGAGAAAGCGCGATGCTCGCAGCCGTAATAAATAATCCCAAAAGATACGATCCTATCAGCAATAATGAAGCCACAGAAAAGCGCAAAAGACTCGTTTTAAGCGAAATGCGCGAATTAAACTTAATAAGCAAAAACGATCAAGAAAAGTATTCCGAAAAAACCGAACTCAAATTGACGGTAGTTAACGACGGCTTATTTATTGGCTATGCTTCTGAGCAAGCGCGTTCCGGAAAAAGCGTACGCTTTGCAAAAGACGTACAAAACGTTATTAAGTCCATACTTTATCGTTTTACTTCGGCAGACTATACGACTGCAATTGCCGTAGTTGACGTTAAATCAGGTAAAGTGACTTCAGCGACGTCGGACACTTATTTTGATATATACGGACTCAAAAGAAGTCCGGGAAGCACTATAAAACCGTTTATCTCCTATGCACCTGCCCTCGAAAGTAAAACGATTACTCCTCTCACTCCCCTACTTGACACTCCCATGAAGTTTGGCAACTATGAACCCAAAAATTATAGAAACAAATACTATGATTGGACGAGCGCAAAAGACTGCCTTGCCCTATCTCTTAATATTCCTGCAGTTAAACTGCTTGAAATGAACGGCGTAGAATATTCCAAAAAATTGTGCAATAAATTTGGATTTGAATTCACTAAAAGCGACAACGGTCTGGCTCTTGCTCTCGGCGGTATGCAGAACGGTGTTGACTTAATCACACTCACAAAAGCATATGCACATGTAGCGAACGGCGGTGACGGCATAATTTCGCCTGAAAATGCTTATCTTCTTACAAAAATGCTAAACGAAACGGTAAAAACAGGAACGGCAACGGCAATCGAAGATAAAAATATTTCCGCAAAAACCGGTACGGTTGGCAATGAAAACGGTAATACGGACGCATATTGCATAGCGTATAACAAAAAGTACGCAGTAGGCGTATGGTGTGGTAGCCTAAAAGGACTACTGCCCGATCGCGTTACGGGCGGAGAAACTCCCACCGAAATTTGCAATGAAATATTAAAACGCCCCGAGCTGAAAAGCGGAGCGTTTGAAAGACCTAAAACGGTATTATGCGTAGATATTGATGCGGTTGAATTGGAAAAGCGCCATCTCGTCGTTACCGCAAGCGCCTCAACTCCACCCAAAAATCGAATTTCAGGCGAGTTCAGCGTTTACAACCTACCGGACAAAAAGACCGACGAAGATTTATCTTTCGGGGACTATGAAAACTTCAAGATTGTTGACGGCTTCGTCGATTAACTCGTCGTAACCTTCAATTTTCGATTCGTTAAATTCCGCCCTGCGAATAGTAGGCTTTGTAACGGGACTATCCGGAAGAAATACGGTGCAACAATCCTCGAATGGCTTAATAGAAACGTCGTAAGTTCCTATTTTTTTGGAAAGCTCTATAATATCTATCTTATCAAAACCGATAAGTGGACGGAATACGGGCAATCTTTCTATTACGGAATTAGTGACCGTAATACTTTCCATAGTTTGACTGGCAACTTGTCCGAGATCTTCGCCGTTTATTATACATTGGCAATGATATTTATCCGCTACCTTTTCAGTAATTCTCATCATAGCGCGACGAACGAGAGTAATCATATAATTACTTTCAGCAAATTTATGGATAGCTTCTTGAATTTTAGTGAACGGAACTACAAGAACTTGCATTTTCCCGGTATAGTCGGAGAGAATACGCGCAAGATCTACAACCTTATCCCTCGCCTCAATGCTCGTGTAAGGATACGACCAAAAGTGCAAAGCTACGAGTTTTAATCCGCGTTTTGCCATCATATAGGTAGATACGGGACTGTCAATACCGCCCGAAAGAAGAGTAAGTCCCCTTCCTGCGCTCCCGACAGGCATTCCTCCCGCGCAATACTCGTATCCCGAATAGACGTAAGCCGTTTGTCTGTCACGCACGTCTATATAGATTATCGAATCGGGATTGTGAAGATCAACTTCAAGAGTATGGTTATATCCAAGAAGCCTGCCTCCGATTTCACGCGCAAGCCATACCGAAGTATACGGTAAGGTCTTGTCTGCGCGATTTACCGTTACGCGAAAACTTCCGCTTTTGGGTGCGACCTCTTTTGATGCTTCGAAGATTTCGTCGGCGGACGAAATCACTCTCTTAGCTCTGCTGAGCGAAAAAAGCCCGAAAACTTTTTTTAGTCTTTCGGCTATTACTCTTTCAATCTCAGGCGCATAGTCGCAAATAACGTATCTTCCATAAGTAAATTCCGCCCTACATTCCAAGCCTTCTAATTTTTCAAGTATATTTTTCTTGAGCAAATTTTCAAAAAAGGCTCTGTTTTTGCCTTTAAGGTGTATTTCGCTGTATCTTAAAACGAGAACGTTATCCATTAATTTTCTCCTTCAACTTTTCAGCCGAATTCAGTATAATATCCGTAGCAATTTGGATTTCATCTTCGCGTGTAAACGGCGAAATACTGATACGAATACTGCCGTTTGCAAAAGATTTATCCACTCCCATTGCTTCCAAAACTCTATTAGATTTAACGTGCGTGGAACAAGCCGAACCAAGACCTATAAGAACGCCTTGTTCCTGCGCCATATTAGCAATAACTTCGCCTTTCAATCCTTTAAAAGACAAAGACAGCACGTAGCCGGTATTATTTCCACTGCCGTTGACTTTTACCCAGTCCTTACCACTAAACTTACTTATAATTCTATTTCGCAAGCCGTTTGCGTCAATCCTTTTTGCAGATTCACGATATTCACAAGCTGCTTTAGCAAATCCGATAATTCCACCTACGTTTTCTGTGCCCGATCGCCTGTTGTTTTGCTGACCACCGCCCACGATAAACGGCTGAATATTCAAGCCTTTTTTGACGTAAAGCGCTCCCACTCCTTTGAGTCCACCTACTTTATGCGCACTGACGCTATATAAATCAACCTTAGTTAAACCTAAGTCGATGGGTATTTTGCAAAAAGCCTGAACGCCGTCTGAATGAAAAATCACTTTGGGGTTTATAGATTTTGCCACCTCCGACAGCGTAGCAATATCGTTAATTTCACCCGTTTCATTCGATGCGTGAATTATGGAAACGAAGGCAGTATTAGCGTCCATAACCTCACGAAGCGCTTCTTCAGTAACAAAACCGTCCTTATTGAGCGGGATAAAACGGACGTCTACTCCTCGGCTTTTTAATTTCATTGCGCTTTCGTATACCGAAGCGTGCTCCATTGAGGAAACCACCACGTTTCCTTTTTTGTTTTTTATGCCACACTCAAAAGCGGTGTTATTGCTCTCCGTAGCGCAGGACGTAAAAATTATTTCCTCTTTAACTGCGCCGAGTAGTTGCGCAAACTCCTCCGTCGCAAGCGCTAGCGCCTTTTTTACTTCAAGAGCCGGCGCATAGCCTGCCGATGGATTATAAAATTTTTCTCCGGCGTACGTAACTAAAGATTCAATCGCTACGTCAAGAGCCTTTGTTGTTGCCGCATTATCAAGATAAATCATATTAGCTCCCGTTTCTTAGGACACGTATTCCGGACTTTGCCTAAATTCCTTTACAAAATCAAGGAAGCGGTCTTCCATAATCGCCGATCTTATTCTTTCCATAAGGCGCGCAAGATAAGTAATATTATGAAGCGACAACATACGACCTCCGAGGATTTCGTCCGATTGAATAAGATGACGAAGATAGGATTTGGAGAAATTTTTACAGCAATAGCAATCGCAATCGTCGTCAAGAGCTGAAAAATCTTCGGTATGTTTGGAGTTTCGAATATTAATTTTTCCGTGCGAAGTATAAGCCGTTCCGTTACGCGCCGTTCTCGTAGGAAGTACGCAGTCAAACATATCAACTCCACGAAGAACGCCTTCTACCAAGCAATCAGGGCTACCAACGCCCATAAGATAATGTGGCATATTAGTGGGGAGACCGGGTTTCAGCACGTCAAGAATACGATACATTGTGTCCTTGTCTTCACCGACAGAAAGCCCGCCGATTGCAATTCCGCACTTAGCGTACGGCGCCGTCAGTTCAAGCGAACGCAAACGTAAATCGTCAAACATATTGCCCTGAATAATCGGGAAAAGCATTTGATTTTCGTTTTTATGATAATCATAGCAACGCTTTAACCATTCGGCAGTTATATTCATTGCATCTTCAGCTTCAGTTTTGCTTACCCCTGCGGTAGAACAAACGTCAAACGCCATTATTATATCCGCGCCGAGAGCGTTTTCAATTGCAATAGCCTTTTCGGGCGTAATATGCATCTTCGCTCCGTCTATGTGCGAATTAAAGTCCACACCGTCAGCAGTAATTTTGCGAAGTTTTGCAAGTGAAAAAACTTGAAAGCCACCGCTATCGGTGAGAATTGGCTTATTCCAACCCATAAACTTATGCAAACCGCCTGCTTTTTCAACAATAGATTCGCCTGGTCTGAGGTGTAAATGATACGTATTTGCAAGCAGTATCTGCGCTCCTGATCTCTCCACTTCTTCGGGAGAAAGTGATTTTACGGTAGCGCGTGTACCGACCGGCATAAAAACCGGCGTAATAATTTTGCCGTGCGGTGTAGTTAGCTCACCTACTCTAGCACCGCTTTGCGAACATTCATGTAATACTTTATAAGAAAAATTCATATGAAAAAACAAGCGTCTCCAAAGCTGAAAAACCTATATCTTTGCTTAACCGCTTCTTCATAAACGGCTAGCGTTTGTTCTCGACCGCAAAGCGCGGATACAAGCATAATAAGCGTAGAGGAAGGCAAGTGAAAATTAGTAATAAGAGCGTTAACTGCTTTGAACTTATACGGCGGATATATAAATATCGACGTATCTCCGCTTCCGGATTTAAACAATCCGTCCTCACCAACCGCGCTTTCAAGTACTCTAACAGACGTAGTACCCACACAAATTACACGTTTTTTTGCTAAAATAGCTTCATTTAGTGCCTCTGCCGAGTCTTCCGTTATTTGCCAATACTCACTATGCATCTTATGTTCTTCTAACTTATCTACCTGCACGGGACGGAAAGTTCCTAGCCCGACGTGCAATAATACTTCTATGATCTTAACGCCTTTATTCCTTAATTTGTCCATAAGCTCAGGAGTAAAGTGAAGACCTGCAGTCGGCGCAGCGCAAGAACCGGAAATACTCGCATAAACGGTTTGATATCTCTCCCCGTCTTTTAATTTTTCACGAATATAAGGAGGGAGCGGAGTTTGTCCAACTTCAGATAAAAGGTCCTCAAATACTCCGTCAAAAATAAATCGAACGGTTCTTTCGCCCATTTCCCCCAAACCGATTATCTCGCACGCAAGTCTTTCACTGAAAAAAAACTTAGCTCCAAGTTTTGCCTTTTTAGCAGGCTTACAAAGAACCTTCCAATCAGTAAGATTTACTCTTTTATGAAGAAGAAACTCGACTTTTGCACCCGTAGTTTCCAAAAAACCGTAAGTTCGGGCAGGGATAACTTTAGTGTTATTCACAACCAAAACGTCGTTTTCTGTGAGATAGTCAACTATATCGTAAAAATGCTTATGCTCAATTTTTTCGGTTTTTCGGTCGTACACAAGCAATCTTGAAGAATCACGCGGTTCTATCGGAGATTGAGCAATAAGTTCCTCTGGTAAATTATAATAAAAATCCGATGTTTTCATAACTTATTAAATATCTTCAGGAGGCGTAAGCCCAAGATGAGTAAACGCTTGTGGCATAGCTATACGTCCACGTGGGGTTCTTGCCACAAAGCCAAGTTGAATCAAATACGGCTCAATAACGTCTTCAATCGTTCCCGCGTCTTCATTCGTTGCCGCAGCTAACGTATCAAGTCCAACAGGTTTTCCCGCAAACTTAACAGCCAATGCTTCGAGTACGGTTCTGTCGTTTTCATCAAGCCCCAACGCATCCACACCGATACATTCCAAAGCCTTATTCGTTATTTCAATATTAATTCTTCCGTCGCCAATTACTTGCGCAAAATCACGCACACGTTTCAAAATTCTATTTGCAATTCGCGGAGTTCCTCGTGATCTTACCGCAAGCTCAGCACAAGCCTCCTCAGTTATTTCCACGTTAAGTATTCCCGCAGAACGATTAATAATCGTCATCAAATCTTCACGAGAGTAAAGTTCCAAACGGCAAATAACTCCAAACCTATCTCTCATCGGGCCGGTAAGCATTCCCGTTCTCGTTGTCGCTCCAACCAAAGTAAACTTATTAAGCGGAAGTTTTATCGTTCGCGCGCCCGGACCTTTCCCTTGAACAATATCAAGCGTAAAATCTTCCATTGCCGAGTAAAGCGCTTCCTCAACCGTCTTATTAACACGGTGAATTTCGTCTATAAAAAGGACGTCGCCCTGCTCTATACCGGTCAAAATTGATACTATGTCAAGCATAGAACTAAGCGCAGGACCGCTCACAACCTTAATATTTGCGTCCATTTCATTTGCAATTATATGCGCAACCGTCGTTTTACCAAGACCGGGAGGACCGTATAAAAGGACGTGATCAAGACATTCACCGCGCGCCTTAGCCGCATTTATGAATACTTCGAGATTATGTTTAACCTTTGACTGACCGATATATTCTGAAAAATTCCTCGGTCTAAGCGTCAGGTCAAGCTCGCTATCAAGCGTTATTTTAGTACTTGTAATAAATCTTTCTCCGTCCATAATTATCCGTTTATTGCCTTATGCACTATTTGATTTACTGTCAATTCCTCGCTGTAGGCAGAAGTTACCGCCCTAATCGCCTGCTCTTGCTTAAATCCGAGAGCAACGAGAATATTTATCGCTTCCTCTTCTTTTTCAGACGCCGGCGCACTCGGCTTTCGTAAAGGAGTATAAGAAACCGAAATATCGTCAAGCTTGTCTTTCAGCTCCATAACGATACGCTCTGCGGTTTTCTTGCCCACGCCTTTAATGCCATTTATAGCCGAAGAATTACCACTGATAATACTGCCGACTAAATCATCGAGTTTCATGCCACCAAGCACGGAAAGCGCAAGTTTCGGACCAATTCCGCTTATAGATATAAGCCTTAAAAAGACGTTTTTTTCACGCTTATCAATAAAAGCGTACAAACTCATTTCGTCTTCTTTTACAACTAGATACGTATCGAATTTTTTACTGTCGCCTACTGAAACGAGTGACGAAGTGTAAGAGGACACGTTCAATTCATATCCGATTCCGCCTACGTCAAGAACTATCGAATTTTCAGAAACTTCAGCAACGGTTCCTTTAAGATATGCGTACATTACTTAATTTCTCTCCTCGTACTTCCATACATATTAGCGTGACAAATTGCCGCAGCAAGCGCATCTGCCGCATCGTCAGGTTTAGGTGGATTTGCAAGGCGCAAAACCATTTTAACCATATATTGCATTTGATGTTTAGACGCCCTACCGTTACCCGTCAGCGCTTGTTTAATCTGTAAGGGCGTATATTCATACAGCCGTCCACAACGCTTAATAGCGTTGAGAAGCATGACGCCACGCGCATGAGCAACTTTAATACCCGTCGTAATATTCGTATTAAAAAACAACTCTTCTACGGAAACGCAATCGGGCTTAAACTTCTCCATGATTGCAGACATAGCGTCGTCAATCATTGCGAGTCTCACCGCGATCGTCTCGTCAGGCGGAGTGGTAATAACGCCGTAGTCGATTGCGGAAATTCCTCGTTCGGTTTTTTCAACAACCCCGTATCCTATCGTAGCATAACCGGGGTCTAAGCCCAAAATTATCAAAATAGTCTCCAAACAGTTGATTATTTATACAAAAAGTATTATATTATAAATATATACTAAATACCTGTTGAAAGTCAAGTAATTGACTGAAAGGAGCAACAATGAAAGAGAAAATAATACTTGCCTATTCGGGCGGTTTGGATACGACCGCAATTATTCCTTGGCTCAAAGAAAACTTTGATTATGACGTAATTTGCGTATGCGTAAACTGTGGTCAGGCAGAAGAGCTCGACGGTCTTGAAGAGCGCGCTCTCTCTACCGGCGCAAGCAAGCTTTATATTGAAAACGTAGTTGACGAACTCTGCGACGAATATATTATGCCTTGCGTAAAAGCCGGCGCGGTTTATGAAAACAAATACCTTCTCGGAACTTCTATGGCTCGTCCGCTTATCGCAAAGCGTCTCGTTGAGATCGCACGCAAAGAGGGCGCTACGACCATTTGCCACGGCGCAACCGGCAAAGGTAACGACCAAATTCGTTTTGAACTCGGAATTAAGGCTCTTGCCCCCGATCTTAAGATAATAGCTACGTGGAGAAATGATAAATGGACTATGTCCTCTCGCCAGGAAGAAATCGATTACTGTCGCGCACACGGCATCAATCTCCCCTTCTCGGCTGATACCTCTTATAGCCGTGACCGCAATATTTGGCACATTAGCCACGAAGGTCTTGAACTCGAAGATCCCGCCGAAGAACCTAACTACGACCACTTGCTCGTTCTCGGCGTGACTCCTCAAAAAGCGCCTGACGTAGCGACTGAAATTACGATGACGTTCGAAAAAGGCGTTCCTAAGACTCTTAACGGAAAGGCTATGAAAGTGAGCGAAATTATCAACGAGCTCAACAAACTCGGCGGAGCTAACGGCGTTGGTATAGTTGATATCGTAGAAAACCGTGTAGTGGGAATGAAGTCCAGAGGCGTATACGAAACTCCGGGCGGTACTATCCTTATGGCTGCGCACGAACAGCTTGAAGAGCTTATTCTCGACAGAGAAACTCTTGAAATGAAAAAGGATATGGGCAACAAGCTCGCCACTATCGTTTATGAAGGAAAGTGGTTTACACCTCTGCGTGAAGCCGTTTGCGCTTTCGTTGACGTAACGCAGGAATACGTCACCGGTGAAGTTAAGCTCAAGCTCTATAAGGGCAATATCATTAAAGCAGGTACGACTTCGCCCTATTCGCTTTACAACGAATCGCTTGCAAGCTTCACCACCGGCGATCTTTACGATCATCACGACGCAGAAGGCTTTATCAACCTCTTTGGTCTTTCCAGCAAGGTTCGCGCTATGAAAATGCAAAGCGTCGAGGAAAAGAAATAATGAAGCTTTGGGCAGGAAGATTTGAAGGTGAAACGGACAAAGCAGCGGACAGTTTTAACAGTTCGCTGTCTTTCGACAAGCGCTTATACGCTTGCGACATTGAAGGAAGTAAAGCCCATTGCACTATGCTCGGCAACTGCGCGATAATTCCAAACGACGAAGCGAAACTTATAGTCAAAACTTTGGATCAAATACGCGCAGATATCGACGACGGAAAGCTCGTAATCGAAAATGCGGAAGATATCCATTCATTTGTGGAAAACGAACTCGTTTCACGTATTGGAAGCGTAGGTAAGAAACTTCATACCGGCAGGTCAAGAAACGATCAAGTAGCGCTCGATACGAGATTATATCTTCGTGACGCAACAAAAGAAGTTATTTCACTCCTTAAAGCGTTAATATCACGTCTTGCGGATATTTCAGCGAATAATCTTGAAACGGTTATGCCGGCGTTTACGCACCTTCAGAAGGCTCAACCGACGACTTTAGCGCACCACTTCATGGCTTATGCCGAAATGTTTGCGCGCGACTGTAAACGCTACGCAGAGGCGCATGAGCGAATAAACGTCATGCCTCTCGGTAGCGGAGCCTGCACTTCAACGGCGTATTCGATCGACAGAAAAGCCGTCGCGGATTATCTCGGCTTCCCTGCCATTACGGCTAACTCCATGGATGCGGTAAGCGATCGTGATTTCGTCATTGATTTCCTTTCGGCAAGCGCAATTACCATGATGCACCTGTCCAGATTTTCCGAAGAAATTATTATATGGTCGTCTGACGAATACAAATACGTCGAACTCAGCGATAAATACTCCACAGGCTCAAGCATTATGCCACAGAAGAAGAATCCGGACATGAACGAGCTTCTTCGCGGAAAAACAGGCAGAGTATACGGCGATCTAATGAATATGCTTACGGTCATGAAAGGAATTCCTCTCGCCTACGACAAGGATATGCAAGAGGATAAAGAATGCGTATTCGACGCTTACGATACCGTTAAGGCTTGTTTGGAGATTTTTACTGCCCTTCTCGGCGATATGAAAATCAATAAAGATACGCTCAGAAAGAGCACGGACGGCGGATTTACGAGCGCTACCGAATGCGCTGACTATCTTGCAAAACGTGGAGTACCCTTCCGTGACGCGCACTCCATTATCGGCCAGCTAGTAATTTATTGCATAAAAAACGGTAAAACTCTTCAAACGCTCACGCTTGACGAATACAACAAATTCGGCGACTTTGACGAAGAAATTTATGATGCCATCAAAGCAGAAAACGCTATTGCGCTCCGCAAAGCTCCTGGCGGTCCTTCTCCGTCAGCAATGAAAGAAGAAATCTCCGCAATGAGAGCGTATTTAAGCGAGCTGAACTAAACACTTACAAGTCAAAACCTCCCGACAACAATCGGGAGGTTTTTTTCGTTATTTAATTTCGTTTTCATTAATTTTCTTTTTGGATTTTCTATCACGCAGAACGGATAGTAAAATAACGGCAAGTAATACTAACGCAACGATCCCTATAGAAACGGGTATTCCCCATGTGTCGATTGCTTCCATTGCAGCAGAACCCACGAAGCTGACGATTGCTATCATGACGGGACGCGCAAGAATTAACGCAATCGAGAAGAATCCCCAGCTCATTGTGCTTAATCCGGCAACCATACAGAGTATATCGTCGGGAAAGCACGGCAACAACAACATCATTACAAAGAAAAAACGTCCTTTTTCATTCAGTATCTTTGCGTATTTCTCGGTCTTTTCCTCGCCTACAAGCCAAGATACGAGTTTTTTACCGAATTTTCTTCCCAGAAAGAAACAGAAATAAGAACCTGCTATCGTGCAAACGGTAGTTACGAGGAAAGTCACCCACGGTTCAAATAGTATTGCAGCAACAAAATTCGTGACGGTGGACGGAATGGGAAGAAATATTACCTGACACAGGACTAAAACTGCGTAAACTATAATAGCAAACGGCCCCGCACCCTCTATCCAGGATTGCACGGTTTCAATGTCTTTAAATTTTTCCCACAATCCAAAATGATTAAAAATCATGACTACTATTGCAATAATACTTGCGCAAACGGCAACGATAAGTATTAACTTTTTAGCCAAAGATATCGCTTCTTTGGTTTTGTTATCGCCTGACATCATCTATATTTTATCCTTGATTCAGTTTATTTATTTCACCACGAGCCAGCTCGTCGCAACGGTTATTAAGCTCGTTATCAGAATGTCCTTTTACTTTGTGAAAGCGTAGTAAGTGAACTTCACCTAAAGCAATCAATTCATTCCACAAATCGGGATTTTTTACGTTTTTAAAGCCTCGTCTGTTCCACCCGTCAATCCAATTTTCAAGGAATGCATTAACAACGTATGCTGAATCGCTATAAATGTCCACTTCACAGCGTTCTTTAAGCGCTTTCAATCCCTCTATAACGGCTGTCAGCTCCATGCGATTATTGGTTGTAAGCACCTCTCCACCGCTAATTTCTTTTTTACGTTCACCGTAAATAAGAATAGAAGCCCAACCGCCTGCGCCCGGATTACCACTACACGCTCCGTCGGTATATAATATAACGTTTTTCATTTTGCTAGCTCCGCGCTTTTTTGAATAGCTGCGCCAATTGCGGAAATTACGAGTTCATCAAAATTTCCTTCGTTAAGCTTATAAATACCTTCTATCGTTGTTCCGCCTTTACTGCAAACGTTCTCAATAGTGGTTTGCATTTCCTCTAAGGATTGCGCATTCTTGAGCACGTCCATGCAAGCGGATATTGAATAAAGCGCAAGATCACGCGACTTTTCAAAATCAAGTCCGTAGCGCACACCACATTCAGTCATAGCCTTTGCGTACTTAAAAGTGTACGCAGGAGAACTGCCGGTAAGGCCGGTAATGACGTCAAAGAAGCTTTCACTAAGGCGCATAGCAAGACCGAATGAGGAAAGAATTTTTTGCGCAACGGCAAGCTCGTTGTCGTCAAGCCCGATAGCACAATATGCGTTTACGGACTTACCTACTCTTGCGCAAAGGTTAGGCATTACTCGCACGATCTTCTTTGCGCCTCTGCAAAGTTCGGTCAGACTATCAAGATCCTTTCCCGCCATAATGGAAATTACTACCTTATCTTCAAAATCAAGTCCGCGCAAAGCCTCGTTTGCCATTTGCGGTTTTACCGACAAAAACACGTGCGAACAGCTCTCGATAACCGAGCCGTTATCCTGAAGAAAAGTTACGTTATCGTCTTTTGCGCCTTCATTTACGTCACTCGCATACAAATTCTCGACAAAATCGCACTTTGCAAGCGATTTAGAGATGGCTTTTGCCATATTTCCGTATCCAATAAAACCTATCTTATATTTCTGCATAATTTCTCCAAAAATCGATTGACTTTTTTCTCACAATATAATATAATATCTCTCGGCAAAGGGGATTAGTCTAGTGGTATGACAAGGGTCTCCAAAACCTTTGGTGGGAGTTCGATTCTCTCATCCCCTGCCACCGAAAGAGGAAGATTTTCTTCCTCTTTTTTACTATTATTACGTCAAAATGTCAAGCAAATTAAACCATAATTTCAGATATAGTAAACTTAAAAAATTTGACGAAAATAGGGATTAGTGTTATAATACTCATATGGATATATCACAGCTTGAAAAAGGTAAAAAATACTTTATCGAAACTGAAACGTATTCCATAAGCGCAGAATACGTAAATCAAACTAACGATGCCGTTTGCCTTAAAAACGCGCTTATAGACGTAGGGAGAGGCAAAGAAACGGTTTTTTTTGAAGAACACCTTGTCCTGCGTAAAAGTGCGCATACAACTCAAATTTTGCCCTTAAATGAAGTATGATAATAGTTAAACGGCGATTATGCTACGAAGCGTAATCGCCGGTTAAA